>NZ_JAUMZR010000008.1:0-48905 GCF_030528045.1 Streptococcus sp. | reverse complement strand
CGTCTCCTCTCGTGCTTAGTTATAGGTCACCCACTACAGTTGACATAGAGCCGATTTTTTGCTAGAAACGATTAGGTTGTTAGGTATTATAGTACCACAGTTGTGCTGTTCACAATGTGATAAGGCAGTCATTTTCTACTGGCTGCTTCTCACTAGCTGGCGAATGCAAAAGCTACGATTGTACAAATTATAGAATCTTTTCAGGGGATTTAGGAAGGAATCTTAGTCATATTGACGCTGCTATCGCTTTTTGTTATAGTCAAGGAGAGAGCGGTCTGGAACACTAGTTTATTCACAGTCTGTGGATAAGCCTTGGAGGAAATGACATACAACTCAGGGGGTTGAATCATCCTGATAATAGTTCCGTACATTAGTAACTTGCTAGAGAGCTAGCAGAAACCCTAGTACAGAGCTGTTTGACAAAGGTGTGTTTAGCGTGAAGGCTTCCAAGTCTAAGAGCTGGATTTTGGAGAAACTAGTTTTTAGGCATATTTTCTTATCCACAAGTTGTGGATAACTTTGTGAACAAGAGAAAGAGATGTGAGATGATGACGAAAATAAAACCGCATGGACCATTACCAAGCCAAGCCCAGCTAGCTTATTTAGAGGATGAACTAGCTGCCTTTATCCATTTTGGTCCTAATACCTTTTATGAGCAGGAATGGGGAAGTGGGAAAGAGGATCCCAAGCGTTTTAACCCGACCAAGTTGGATTCGCGTGAATGGGTTCGGGTGCTCAAAGAAACGGGTTTTAAAAAACTGATTTTGGTGGTGAAGCACCACGATGGTTTTGTCCTCTACCCGACAGCACATACAGATTATTCGGTCAAGGCTAGCCCTTGGAGGGATGGAAAGGGGGACTTGCTCCTTGAGGTTTCCCAAGCTGCGACTGAGTTTGACATGGATTTGGGAGTGTATTTGTCTCCTTGGGATGCCCACAGTCCCCTCTATCACGTGGACCGAGAAGCGGACTACAATGCCTACTATCTGGCTCAATTGAAGGAAATCTTGTCAAATCCTGCCTATGGGAATGCCGGTAAGTTCACTGAGGTGTGGATGGATGGTGCTCGAGGCGAAGGGGCCAGAAGATCAACTATGAGTTTGAGACTTGGTTTGAAACTATTCGTGACTTGCAGGGCGATTGTTTGATTTTCTCAACTGAAGGGACCAGTATCCGCTGGATTGGAAATGAACGAGGCTACGCAGGGGATCCCTTGTGGCAAAAAGTCAAGCCAGACAAGTTAGGAACAGAAGTGGAATTAGATTATCTACAGCACGGAGACCCCTCGGGAACGCTATTTTCAATCGGGAAGGCAGATGTTTCTCTTCGGCCAGGCTGGTTTTACCATGAGGATCAGGACCCGAAGTCTCTCGAGGAGTTGGTCGAAATCTACTTTCACTCGGTAGGGCGGGGAACTCCACTCTTACTCAATATTCCGCCAAACCAAGATGGACTCTTTGACGAAAAGGATATCCGGCGACTGTATGAATTTGCTGCCTATCGTGACGAGCTCTATAAAGAAGATTTGGCTCTGGGAGCCAAGGTATCTAGTCCGGCTCTATCGCCAGACTTTGCCTGTTCTCACCTGACAGATGGACGGAAGACCAGTTCATGGGCAAGTGATGCAGAGTTGCCAATCCAATTAGAGCTCGATTTAGGATCCCCTAAAACTTTTGATGTGATTGAGTTAAGAGAAGATTTGAAGTTGGGGCAACGCATCGCTGCTTTCCATGTTCAGGTAGAGTTGAATGGCGTCTGGCAGGAGTTTGAATCCGGCTATACTGTTGGCTATAAACGCCTTTTGCGAGGATCCATGGTAGAGGCTCAGAAGGTGCGTGTGATCATTACAGAGGCACAGGCTTTGCCTTTGTTGACCAAGATTTCACTCTATAAAACACCTACCTTGTCGAAAAAAGAAGCTGTTCAACAGCTAGAGTTTTCAGAAAAAAGTCTAGTTGTGATTAAGGGAGAAAATGTCCACTTTACAGTTAAGCGCATAGAATCTAGCAGTCCTTTAGAAGCTAAGATTTCGATTCAACTAGGGACGGGTATGCATGGTGTCGCCTATCGGGACGAGATTCAAGTCCTTGCGTTTCAAGCTGGTGAGACTGAAAAAGGGCTAACGCTACCAACCTTGTATTTTGCAGGAGATAAAAGCTTAGATTTTTATCTGAATTTGACGGTAGATGGGCAGCTGGTTGACCAGTTTCAGGTCCAAGTTTCATAAAAGAAGAACCTTTGCGCGATGCAAAGGTTCTTTTGGTTAGGAGTGATTTGGTAACCAACTGAGGGTGAAGGTCAGTTGCTCAGCTTTCAAGAGGTCTTGGTGTTGAATGCTAGATACTGGCACCTTGTCCAATCGGCATTCTTTGACAAAGTTGAAGTGGCTGTGGTTTTGCTCGGCATGGATATCCAGCCATTTATTTTCCTTAGCCAGGTAGATACGGAGGTGGTCAAAGAGAGGGGCTCCGAGGTCGTAGCTGGGCTTGCCCGGACAGGTCGGGTAGAATCCCAGAGCTGACCAGATGTACCAAGCAGAGAGACTGCCATTGTCCTCATCGCCAGGATAGGCTTGCCAGCTTGGGTGAAAGGCCTTCTGACGTAGGGTCTTGATGAGCAGGGCAGTGTAGTCTAGATAGTTGCTATAGCGAAAGAGATATGGAATGTGGAAGCTAGGCTGGTTGGAAATGGCGACTTGTCCAAAAGGAGCAGTAGCCATCTCGCTCATCTCATGAATCTCGTAACCATAGCCAGTCGTCTCAAAGAGTGGAGCATCCTGACAGGCTTTCAATAGATAATTGCTGAAGGATTCTTTTCCACCCATAAGCTGGATTAAGCCTGGGATGTCATGGAGGACGCCTAAAGTCGCTTGAATGGCAGAGCATTCGGCGTAGTCGCGTCCCCAACTATAGGGAGAGAAGTCGGGGCGGAAGTTGCCTTGGCTATCTCGCGCACGCATGTAGCCCGTCGCAGTGTCAAATAGATGGCGGTAATTTTGTGACGAAGTTCTATAAGTTTTCGCGATGTCATTCTGACCTAGTTTTTCGGCACAGCTGGCGATGCAAAAATCACTATAGGCGTAGTCTAGGGTGTGGCTGACACTTTCGTGGTGGTCGGTAGAGAGGTAGCCCAGTTCTTGGTATTGGGCTAGTCCATGGCGGCCATTGATGCCGAGAGGGTCGGACTTAGTGGCTGTTTCAAGCATGGCTTTGAGGAGTTCTTCTTCTAGGTCAGGGGCCATGTCCTTGCAGGCGCTATCTGCGATAATACCATCTAGCAGGGTACCGGGCATCATGCCACGTTCGTCTGGAGCCAGCCATTTTGGCAGGAAACCAGTATCGCGGTAGCTATTGAGAAAGCCTTCTAAAAAGAGACGATAGTGTTCCGGTATGATAAGGGCAAAGAGGGGGAAGGTGGTGCGGAAGATATCCCAGAAGCCATTATTGCTAAAGAGGACACCGGGCTTGACAGTACCAGTAGTCAGGTCCATATGGATGGCTTGCCCTGACTCGTTCACTTCATAAAAAGTCTGCGGGAAGAGGAAGAGTCTGTAGAGGCAGTGGTCAAAGAAGGTTCGGTCAGCTTCTCCTGTCTCCAGGATATCAAAACGATGGAGGAGATTTTCCCAGTCCGCTTTCGCATTTGCTTTACAGCTGTCAAAGTCCGTCTGAGGTAGATTAAGCAGAGCTTGAGAAGACGAGATGAAAGAAGTGGCTAGATGGATTTCGGCTTGACTGCTTGCTAAGTCAATTCGCCAGTCTCCCTCTTCTTGTGTGATAGCAAGAATATCCGTATTCATTTGTAAAGCAGTAAACAGTATCAGCGGATTTTTGTTGGTCTCTGTTTTTCCCTCTTGACGCAGGGCAAGAGTCCGCTTATCTATTTGTTCTACTGTCAGTTCATCTGCTGCGTGAAGATAGAGGGAGAGGGCTTTGCCTTGCTTTTGCTCCAAACGAATAGAAGCGCCATAGCATGTCGGTGTGAGCTGGGTTTCAATCTGATAGCGCAGAGAAAAGAGTTTCAAATAGTGAGGCTGGAAGCAAGCTTTATCTATATCATAAGAAGACTGGCGGTGAAAGAGACTGTTTCCCCCAGGCTGACCTGTGACAGGTGTCAGAAGGAGCCATGAGTAGTCCCCAATCCAAGGGCTGGGCTGGTGGGTTAAGCGAATCCCCTGAAAGATGGGCAGATGCGGATCGAAGAACCAAGCTCCCTCCTGGTCACTGGTCTGAGGCACAAAGTAATTCATCCCAAAAGGTACGCCTGTGTAAGGCAGGGTATTTCCTCGAGAAAAGGCATGCTTGCTAGCAGTCCCAAAGCGGGTATCGATGGTTTCAAGTAGTGGTTTCATAAAAAAGCTTTCTGTTGGAGTTTTTGTTTAGTATAACATAAAATTGCCAATAACCGAATTTTAAAAAGTAAATGCCCCTATAAATTTCGGTTAATAATTTACAAATATTCATTCTTTTGTTAGAATGGAGACAATAAAAAAGAAAAGGGGATTTTTTTATGAGTGATTCGGTAAATAATGTGAATAACGAAGAACCTGTAGAGAAAGTTTAAAACACGCCTGTAGAGGATGTGGAGTCAGTTGCTACTCAAGAACCAGAAACTGTGGAAGAAACTGCTTCTGAGCAAGTAAAAGATGACCAATCTGAAGAAGTGGTGGAAGAGAAAGATTCTAAGCCAAAACAGAAAGAAGATGCAAAAGCTTCAGCTGAGGCTTCAGCTCAACAAGTAGTTGAAAAAACCAAAGGATTGTTTGCAACAAAACGCAAAGAAATCATTGCAGCTCTTGTGGCAGTAGCCGTTATTATTGTGGCATTTGTGGGATACAATGTTATCCAGTCACAACCAAAAAGCTTGATTGGCGATGTTAAAGTTGAGTTCTCAGGTTATGAAGAATCTGGAACGGTAACTTATAATAGTCAAGATATTGCTGAGAAAGTAGCAGAAATAGCATACCAAAAAGTAGGCTTTAATAAAGACCAGGCAGCTGGTTTGGCTAAAAAAGATCCTATTATTTACGCAGAGGTGTCAAGAGATGGCAAGTTGGCGTCTAAATTGATACAAGCAGAAGCGATGATTAGTAGTGTCCATTATGAATTTGACAAAACAAATGGTCTCAAAAATGGGGACGAAGTTACGTTCACTGTCACAACAAGCTCAAAAAACTCACCATTTAAAGCTGAAAAGAAAACTTTCAAAGTTGAAAACTTGAAAGAATATGAGAAGGTATCAACGGCTGATTTGCTCAAAGAAACTCCTGTGACATTTACTGGATTTAATGGGTATGGCATAGCGTCTATTACAGAAAATCCTAATAAAGACGCCTACTTCAACTTTGAAGATAACAAACGTCCGACAAACTTGAAGAACGGAGATACAGTTACTCTTACTGTTAGTGTGACCTATATCAATGAGTTAAAATCAGAAGGAAAAGTTGTTGACAACAATAAGGTCGAGGTGACTGTTGAAGGGTTGAAAGACTTAAAAGATGTGAAGAACTTTGCGGATCTTCTGAAAAAGAATGATGACTATAGCAAGTCTGAAAATCAAAATAGTTCCTTTAGCACCTACACTTTAGAGTCGCAAGGCAGTTATTTGAAAGTCATCCCAGAAGAGAATAAAAAATCAAATGGAAAAGTTTCGTTGATAACAGTTTATAAAGTAACTTGGTCAAGTGGCAATTCAAAAGAAGTTCGTTACAAATACTATGGTTATCAAGCTTACCTTTTGAAGGACAATAATCTAGATCTTGATGCTGCTTCTAAAGTATCAAGCTGGGGATCAAAAGATTTAGAAGGTCTAAAAGCTGAACTGGCTACCGAAGGTTATAAGGTTTACGAAGAAAAGAAAAGTGAATAAAAAGTTGGGGGAGAGCCCCAACTTTTTTTCATAAGTTTGTTTCAAAACGCCTTTAGTTTGTGTATATCTTTTGGAGGCGTTTTTTTTTATACTGAACATGAAACTTGTTTGAAAGAGGAAACTGCACGATGATTTATTCGAAAGAAATTGTTAGAAAATGGCTAGACGAAGTAGCGGAGCGGGCTAAGGACCATCCGGAGTGGGTGGATGTATTTGAGCGTTGCTATACAGACACCTTGGACAATACAGTTGAAATCTTAGAAGATGGCTCTACTTTTGTCTTAACTGGGGATATTCCTGCCATGTGGCTTCGGGATTCGACTGCCCAACTCAGACCCTACCTTCATGTGGCTAAAAGAGATCCTCTCTTGCGCCAGACCATTGCAGGTTTGGTTAAGCGTCAGATGACCTTGGTGCTCAAGGATCCTTATGCCAACTCCTTTAACATTGAGGAAAACTGGAAGGGTCACCATGAGACCGACCACACAGATCTTAACGGCTGGATCTGGGAGCGCAAGTATGAGGTGGACTCCCTTTGCTATCCTTTGCAGCTGGCTTATCTCCTTTGGAAAGAAACAGGGGAAACCAGTCAGTTTGATGAAACTTTTGTCACAGCAACTAAGGAGATCCTTCATCTCTGGACGGTAGAGCAGGACCACAAGAACTCTCCTTATCGTTTTGTTCGTGATACCGACCGTAAGGAAGACACTTTGGTAAATGATGGCTTTGGACCTGACTTTGCAGTGACAGGTATGACTTGGTCAGCCTTCCGTCCGAGTGATGACTGCTGTCAATATAGCTATTTGGTTCCGTCCAATATGTTTGCCGTAGTCGTCTTGGGTTATGTCCAAGAAATCTTTGCTACATTGGAACTAGATGATGGCGAGAGTATTATTGCTGACGCTAAGCGTCTCCAGGCTGAAATCCAAGAAGGCATCGAAAATTACGCCTACACAACTAATAGCAAGGGTGAAAAGATTTACGCCTTTGAAGTGGATGGTTTAGGAAATGCCAGCATCATGGACGATCCAAATGTACCAGGTTTGTTGGCGGCGCCTTATCTGGGCTATTGCGACATTGAAGATGAAGTGTATCAAGCAACTCGTCGTACCATTCTGAGCCCTGAAAATCCATATTTCTACCAAGGGAAATACGCTAGCGGTCTCGGAAGTTCTCATACCTTCTATCGCTATATATGGCCCATTGCCCTCTCTATCCAAGGCTTGACAACAAGAGATAAGGCAGAGAAGAAATTCTTACTCGATCAGCTCGTTGCCTGCGATGGTGGCACAGGTGTCATGCATGAAAGCTTCCACGTGGACGACCCAACGCTTTACTCACGTGAATGGTTTTCTTGGGCCAACATGATGTTCTGTGAATTAGTCTTGGATTACCTGGATATTCGCTAATACTCTTCGAAAATCTCTTCAAACCACGTCAGCTTCGCCTTGCCGTAGGTATGGTTACTGACTTCATCAGTTCTATCCACAACCTCAAAGCAGTGCTTTGAGCAGCCTGCAGCTAGCTTCCTAGTTTGCTCTTTGATTTTCATTGAGGATAAGGAGCGCGCTTTAGTTTCACCGATTCTTGTCAGAATCACAAATTTACATTTAAAACGTTAAAAAATTTAAGTTAGAATGAGGTTTTACTTCATGGAAAATGTTATCGTACATATTATCTCACATAGTCACTGGGATCGTGAGTGGTACTTACCTTTTGAAAGCCACCGGATGCAGTTGGTGGAATTATTTGACAATCTTTTTGATCTTTTTGAAAATGATCCTGAGTTCAATAGTTTCCACTTGGATGGACAAACCATTGTCCTTGATGACTACTTGGAAATTCGCCCTGAAAATCGCGATAAAGTCCAACGTTACATCGACGAAGGCAAACTCAAAATTGGTCCCTTTTACATCTTGCAGGATGATTACTTGATTTCAAGTGAAGCCAACGTCCGCAATACCTTGATTGGTCAAGCAGAATGTGCAAAATGGGGCAAATCAACCCAGATTGGTTACTTCCCAGATACCTTTGGAAATATGGGACAAGCTCCCCAAATCCTTCAAAAATCAGGTATTCATGTGGCAGCCTTTGGGCGTGGTGTCAAGCCGATTGGATTTGACAACCAAGTCCTCAAAGATGAGCAGTTTGCTTCTCAGTTTTCAGAAATGTACTGGCAGGGTGCGGACGGAAGTCGTGTTCTCGGTATCCTCTTTGCTAACTGGTACAGTAACGGGAATGAAATCCCAGTTGATAAGGACGAAGCCTTGGCCTTTTGGAAACAAAAATTGTCAGACGTGCGTGACTATGCTTCGACCAACCAATGGTTGGTGATGAACGGCTGTGATCACCAGCCTGTACAGCGCAATCTGAGTGAAGCCATTCGTGTAGCAAATGAACTCTTCCCAGATGTGACCTTTGTGCATAGTTCCTTTGATGACTATATCCACGCAGTAGAAAGTGCTCTGCCTGAGCAACTATCTACGGTTACAGGTGAGTTGACCAGTCAAGAAACAGACGGTTGGTATACACTTGCTAACACTTCTTCATCCCGTATTTACCTCAAACAAGCTTTCCAAGAAAATAGCAACCTCCTAGAACAAGTAGTGGAGCCATTGACTGTCATCACTGGTGGGCACAACCATAAGGACCAGTTGACCTATGCTTGGAAAGTCCTTCTACAAAATGCGCCACATGATAGTATCTGTGGCTGTAGTGTGGACGAGGTTCACCGTGAGATGGAAACACGTTTTGCCAAGGTCAACCAAGTCGGAAATTTCGTTAAGACCAATCTTCTCAACGAGTGGAAGGGCAAAATCGCAACCCACGAAGCGCAAAGCGACCATCTCTTTACCGTCATCAACACAGGCCTACATGACAAGGTTGATACGGTCAGCACCGTGATTGATGTGGCGACTTGTGATTTCAAAGAATTGCACCCAACAGAAGGCTATAAGAAGATGGCATCCTTGACCTTGCCAAGCTACCATGTCAAAGACTTGGAAGGGCATGCTGTAGAAGCGAAAATCGAAGATATGGGAGCTAATTTTGAGTATGATTTGCCAAAAGACAAGTTCCGTCAGGCCCGCATCGCTCGACAAGTGCGCGTGACAGTGCCGGTTCATCTGGCGCCACTTTCTTGGGCAACCTTCCAATTGCTTGAAGGAGAACAAGAACACCGTGACGGTATTTACCAAAATGGAGTGATTGATACGCCATTTGTAACGGTCAGTGTGGATGAGAATATCACAGTCTACGACAAGACAACTCATGAAGCGTATGAGGATGTTGTTCGCTTTGAAGACCGTGGTGACATCGGGAATGAGTACATCTATTTCCAACCAAAAGGAACAGAGCCTATCTACGCTGAGCTGAAAGGCTATGAGGTCTTGGAAAATACAGCTCGTTTTGCCAAGATCTTGCTCAAGCATGAATTGACAATTCCAGTAAGTGCAGACGAAAAACTGGATGCGGAACAGAGGGGCATCATTGAGTTTATGACGCGTGAAGCTGGGCGCTCAGAAGAATTGACAACCCTTCCTCTGGAAACAGAGATGACCGTCTTTGTTGACAATCCACAAATCCGTTTCAAGACTCGCTTTACTAACACAGCCAAGGACCACCGTATCCGTCTCTTGGTTAAGACTCATAACACGCGTCCAAGCAATGATTCTGAAAGCATCTATGAGGTGGTGACACGACCAAATAAACCAGCAGCTTCATGGGAAAATCCTGAAAATCCTCAACACCAACAAGCCTTTGTCAGCCTTTATGATGATGAAAAAGGAGTGACAGTGGCAAATAAAGGATTGCATGAGTATGAAATCCTTGGAGATGACACCATTGCAGTGACCATTCTTCGTGCCTCAGGTGAGTTAGGTGACTGGGGTTACTTCCCGACACCAGAGGCTCAGTGCTTGCGTGAGTTTGAAGTCGAGTTTACACTTGAGTGCCACCAAGCAGGGGAACGCTTCTCAGCCTTCCGTCGTGCCAAAGCCTTCCAAACACCATTCACTGGTCTTCAAGTTGCTAAACAAGAAGGAAGTGTGGCAGCGACTGGTAGTCTCTTGAGCCATGCGGCGCTCAGCTTGCCACAAGTCTGCCCGACAGCCTTTAAAGTGGCTGAAAATGAAGAAGGATATGTCCTTCGTTACTACAATATGAGTCAAGAAAATGTTCGCATATCAGAACACCAACAAGCCATTTTGGACTTACTTGAGCGACCATATCCCGTTCATTCAGGACTCTTAGCACCACAAGAAATTCGTACAGAATTGATCAAAAAAGAAGACATTTAACAGTTTTAAAGTGTTTGATAACTAATACTATGAGATAGAAAGGAGGGGCGAAAGAGTAAGGATAAACTACTGATTCGCCCCTTTTAACGGTAAAGAACAATGACCATTGCAACCATTGATATCGGAGGGACTGGGATTAAGTTTGCCAGTCTGACTCCTGATGGAAAAATACTAGATAAGACAAGTACTCCGACGCCAGAAAACTTGGAGTCTTTACTGACTTGGCTAGACCAACGCTTGGCAGAACAAGATTATAAGGGCATTGCCATGAGCGTTCCAGGCGCGGTCAATCAAGAAACAGGTGCGATTGAGGGAATCAGTGCCGTACCTTACATCCATGGCTTTTCTTGGTATGAGGCCCTTGCTCATCACAAGCTACCTGCCCATCTAGAAAATGATGCCAACTGTGTTGGACTTAGTGAACTGCTGGCTCATCCAGAGATTGAAAATGCAGCCTGTGTCGTGATTGGGACAGGAATTGGCGGAGCTATGATTATCAATGGCAAGCTTCACCGTGGTCGCCACGGCTTGGGTGGGGAATTTGGCTACATGACAACCATTGAACCGGCTGAAAAACTCAACAACTGGTCGCTACTAGCCTCTACAGGAAACATGGTTCGCTACGTAATTGAAAAATCTGGTCAGACTGATTGGGACGGACGCAAGATTTACCAAGAAGCTGCAACAGGAAATGCCCTTTGCCAAGAAGCTATTGAGCGCATGAACCGCAATCTGGCGCAAGGTTTGCTCAATATTCAGTATCTCATCGACCCAGATGTCATTAGTCTGGGAGGCTCCATCAGTCAGAATCCAGACTTTATCCAAGGTGTCAAAAAAGCTGTCGATGAATTTGTCGAAACCTACGAAGAATACACGGTCGCACCAGTTATCCAGGCCTGCACCTATCACGCAGACGCCAATCTCTACGGTGCCCTTGTCAACTGGCTACAGGAGGAAAACCAATGGTAGTTTTTACAGGACTTAGTCCTAAACAAACGCAAGCTATTGAAGCATTAAAAAATCACATTTCTCTGCCAGATGTAGAGGTAGCTGTCGCTCAGTCTGACCAAGCCTCTATCTCTATCAAGGGTGAGGGTGGACACTATAAACTAACCTATCGCAAACCCCATCAACTCTACCGCGCCTTGTCAGTTCTTGCAACAGCTCTAGTAGAAGGTGACAAGGTCGAGATTGAGGAGAATGCGGCTTATGAAGAGTTGGCCTACATGGCAGACTGTTCTCGAAATGCGGTGCTAAATGTAGCTTCTGCCAAGCAGATGATTGAGGTCTTGGCTATCATGGGCTACTCAACATTTGAGCTTTACATGGAAGACACCTACCAGATTGAGGGGCAACCATACTTTGGTTACTTCCGTGGGGCTTATTCAGCTGAAGAGTTACAGGAAATCGAAGCCTATGCCCGACAGTTCGATATGACCTTTGTCCCATGCATCCAGACCTTGGCTCACTTATCAGCCTTTGTCAAATGGGGTGTCAAAGAAGTGCAAGAACTCCGCGATGTAGAAGACATTCTCCTCATCGGTGAAGAAAAAGTTTATGATTTGATTGACGGGATGTTTGCCACTCTGTCTAAACTGCAGACTCGCAAGGTCAATATCGGGATGGATGAAGCCCACTTGGTTGGCTTGGGACGCTACCTTATCTTGAACGGCGTTGTGGACCGTAGTCTTCTCATGTGTCAACACTTGGAGCGCGTGCTGGATATTGCAGACAAGTATGGTTTCCATTGCCAGATGTGGAGCGATATGTTCTTTAAACTCATGTCAGCAGATGGCCAGTACGACCGTGATGTGGAAATTCCGGAAGAAACGCGTGTCTACCTAGACCGTCTCAAAGACCGTGTAACCTTGGTTTACTGGGATTATTATCAGGATAGCGAGGAAAAATATAACCGCAATTTCCGCAATCACCACAAGATTAGCCAAGATATTGCCTTTGCAGGTGGTGCTTGGAAGTGGATCGGTTTCACACCCAACAACTATTTCAGCCGTCTTATTGCTCTTGAAGCCAACAAAGCCTGTCGTGCTAATGACATCAAAGAAGTCATTGTAACGGGTTGGGGAGACAATGGTGGGGAAACAGCCCAGTTTTCTATTCTACCAAGTCTGCAAATCTGGGCAGAACTCAGCTACCGCAATGACTTAGACCGTTTGTCTGCCCACTTCAAGACCAATACAGGTCTATCGGTTAAGGAATTTATGCAGATTGACCTAGCTAACCTTTTGCCAGACCTGTCAGGTAATCTCAGTGGGATCAATCCCAACCGCTATGTCTTTTATCAGGATATTCTCTGTCCGATTCTTGACAGACATATGACACCTGAACAGGACAAACCGCACTTCGCTCAGGCCGCTGCGACGCTTGCTGAAATCAAAGAAAAAGCTGGAAACTATGCTTATCTCTTTGAAACTCAGGCTCAGTTGAACCAGATTTTAAGTAGCAAAGTGGATGTGGGACGACGCATCCGTGAAGCTTATAAAGCCGGTGACAAAGTCAGCTTACAGCAAATCGCCATGCAAGAATTACCAAAACTCAGAAGCGAGATTGAACACTTCCATGCCCTCTTTAGCCGTCAATGGTTGAAAGAAAACAAGGTCTTTGGCTTGGATACAGTCGATATCCGTATGGGCGGACTTTTGCAACGGATCAAGCGAGCAGAAAGCCGTATCGAAGCCTATCTGTCTGATCAGATTGACCGCATCGAAGAATTAGAAGTTGAAATCCTTCCATTTAACGATTTTTATGGAGACAAGGACTTTGCAGCAACTACAGCCAACCAGTGGCACACTATTGCGACCGCATCGACGATTTATACGACTTAATACTCTTCGAAAATCTCTTCAAACCACGTCAGATTCGCCTTGCCGTATAGATGTTACTGACTTCGTCAGTTTTATCTGCAACCTCAAAGCAGTGCTTTGAGCAGCCTGGGGCTAGCTTCCTAGTTTGCTCTTTGATTTTCATTGAGTATAAAAACAAGAACAGTGTCCCTTGTTCAGAGTGTTTCTCGTGAAACCTATTTCTTATAAAAAACTTCTCCACAAAAAATAATTTGTGGAGTTTTTTCTATAATTAGTAGTTTAACCTAGCCTTCAAATAGGAGTATACTAATAATGTAATCGTTATCAAACCTAAAAATTCGATGAAATCAGTTTTTAGGAATAAAAAGGGAGGAAATTATGAAAAAGTTTTCAAAGACCTTGAGAGATAACTGGATCTTTCTCTTGATGGTTTTACCAGGGGCACTCTGGTTGATTCTATTCTTTTACATTCCAGTATTTGGGAATGTGGTCGCCTTTAAAGACTACCATATGACCAGTAATGGTTTCATAGATAGTATTGTGAATAGTAAATGGGTCGGGTTAGATAATTTCAGATTCTTGTTTAGTTCAAAAGATGCCTTTATCATCACTCGAAATACCGTTCTTTACAATCTCGGCTTTATCTTTATCGGTTTGATTGTATCAGTAGGGATTGCCATTATCCTCAGCGAGCTTCGCTCTAAGAGAATGGTTAAGATTTTCCAAACGTCTATGTTGTTCCCTTACTTCCTGTCATGGGTTATCATCAGTTTCTTTACAGATGCCTTCCTAAACATTGACAAAGGGGTCTTCAACCATTTCCTAACATCCATTGGCATGAAGGAAGTCAACTTCTACGCTGACTTAGGCATTTGGCCATACCTTCTCCTTTTCCTAGGTATTTGGAAAGGCTTTGGATATAGCAGTGTCATGTACTATGCGACAATCATGGGAATTGACCCAACCTACTACGAAGCAGCAACAGTGGACGGGGCTAGCAAGTGGCAACGCATTCGCAACGTAACCATTCCTCAGTTGACTCCACTTATAACAGTCTTGACCATCCTTGCAGTCGGAAATATCTTTCGTGCAGACTTCGGTCTCTTCTATCAAATCCCACATAATGCTGGTCAGCTTTACAATGTAACCAACGTTTTGGACGTATATGTCTTTAATGGTTTGACACAGACAGCAGATATCGGTATGGCTTCAGCAGCCGGTCTTTACCAATCCGTTGTCGGTTTGATTCTGATTATCCTATCAAACTTGCTTGCAAGACGAGTTGATCCAAACTCAGCTTTGTTCTAGAAAGGAGGAGAATATGGCAGAAAAGAAAATTAAAAAAGAAAAAATCGATAATGTCGGCATTCACTCCTTCAGTAAGAAAGCAGATATCTTCTTTAGTATTATCTCTGGTTTGATCGCTCTTTCTTGTATCTTGCCCTTTATCTTCGTTATCATCATTTCGGTGACAGATGAAAAGAGCATCCTCCAGTATGGATATAGCTTTTTCCCTTCGAAGTTCGGTGTAGATGGATTCCAGTTCCTAGCTCAGTTTAAAGATAAGATCCTCCAAGCGTTCTTTATCTCAGTTTTTGTAACAGTGGTGGGGACTATCACAAACGTTTTTATCACAACAACCTATGCCTACGCCATCTCACGCACAACCTTTAAGTACCGTAGATTCTTTACGATCTTTGCCCTTCTTAGTATGTTGTTCAATGCTGGTTTGGTACCAGGCTATATCGTGGTTACTCGTTTGCTTCAACTTGGTGATACCGTTTGGGCCTTGATTGTTCCAATGCTCCTCTCACCATTCAACATCATCTTGATGCGTTCCTTCTTCAAGAAGACCATTCCAGAAGCCATTCTCGAATCTGCTCGTATCGATGGTGCCAGTGAGGCTCGGATCTTCTTACAGATCTGTTTGCCATTGTCACTTCCAGGTATCGCAACCATCACGCTTTTGACAGCTCTTGGTTTCTGGAACGACTGGTTCAACGCCCTTCTTTACATCAAGAGTGATAATTTGTATCCATTGCAATATTTGCTCATGCAAATCCAGCAAAATATGGACTACATTGCAAAAGCAGTCGGCCTATCTAGCCAACTGGGAGTTGCTCTTCCAAAAGAAACAGGTCGTATGGCCATGGTTGTTGTTGCAACCCTTCCAATCGCGATTCTGTATCCATTCTTCCAACGCTACTTTGTTAAAGGTTTGACCATCGGTGGTGTGAAAGAATAGCACTTGCTGAGAAACACCGTTTCTCCCTTTCCAACTTCATCTTAGCGACTGAAGTTACAAATCGTTAAATCGTTTATAAGTTTAAAAATAAAAAAAAGGAGTTTTTATCATGAAAAACTGGAAAAAATATGCTTTTGCATCTGCTAGCGTAGTCGCTTTGGCTACAAGTCTGGCTGCTTGTGGAAACCTTACGGGTAACAACAAAAAAGCTGCTAATGCTACTTCAGGTGAAAAACCTGTAATCAAAATGTACCAAATCGGTGACAAACCAGATAACTTGGATGAATTGCTAGAAAATGCAAACAAAATCATCGAGGAAAAAGTTGGTGCTAAATTGGACATCCAATATCTCGGATGGGGTGACTACGGCAAGAAAATGTCAGTTATCACATCATCTGGTGAAAACTATGATATCGCCTATGCAGATAACTATGTTGTAAATGCTCAAAAAGGTGCTTACGCTGACTTGACTGATTTGTATAAGAAAGAAGGAGCAGAGCTTTACAAAGCACTTGACCCAGCTTATATTAAAGGGAACGTTGTAAACGGTAAGATTTATGCCGTTCCAGTTGCAGCCAACGTTGCAGCATCTCAAAACTTTGCCTTCAACGGAACTCTTCTTGCTAAATACGGTATCGACATTTCCGGTGTCAATTCATATGAAACACTTGAACCAGTCTTGAAACAAATCAAAGAAAAAGCTCCAGATGTTGTGCCATTTGCAGTTACGAAGAACTTTATCCCATCTGATAACTTTGACTACCCGGTTCCAAATGCTCTTCCATTCGTTATTGACCTTGAAGGAGATACTACTAAGATTGTAAACCGTTACGAAGTTCCTCGTTTCATAGAACATTTGAAGACTCTTCATAAATTCTATGAACAGGGATACATTCCAAAAGATGTAGCAACAAGCGATACTACATTTGACCTTCAACAAGATACTTGGTTCGTTCGTGAAGAAACAGTAGGGCCAGCTGACTATGGCAACAGTTTGCTCTCACGTGTTGCTAACAAAGACATCCAAATTAAACCAATTACTAACTTAATAAAGAAAAATCAAACTACACAAGTTGCTAACTTTGTTATCTCAAACAACTCTAAGAACAAAGAAAAATCAATGGAAGTGTTGAACCTCTTGAACACGAACCCAGAGCTATTGAACGGTCTGGTTTACGGTCCAGAAGGTAAGAACTGGGAAAAAATTAAAGGTAAAGAAAATCGTGTACGCGTCCTTGATGCTTACAAAGGAAATACACATATGTCAGGCTGGAATACAGGTAACAACTGGCTCCTTTATATCAATGAAAACGTTACAGACCAACAAATCGAAGATTCTAAGGAACAATTGGCGGAAGCTAAAGAATCTCCAGCGCTTGGATTCATCTTTAACACTGACGGTGTGAAATCTGAAATCTCAGCAATCTCTAACACAATGCAACAATTCGAGACAGGTATCAACACTGGTACTTTAGATCCAGAAAAAGCAATCCCAGAATTGATGGAAAAATTGAAATCTGAAGGTGCCTATGAAAAAGTATTGAACGAAATGCAAAAACAATACGACGAATTCTTGAAAAACAAAAAATCATAAGAACGATTGATTTCGTGTATTCATTCCTAATTCCTAAAAATGTGATCACTGCCTTCCCTAGTTCTCTAGGGGAGGTAGTGATTTTTAGGATGTAAACATGAAAAGAGTGGTTCTGAGGGTTTATGCGATGTGATACACATACATCTATAGGGGATTTATTATGAAAAAATATCGCCTTCTTTTCAAAATGAGTGCTGTCTTCTCTTAGCTATTTTTCGTATTTGGCCTTTCTCAGCTGACGCTTATTGTCCAAAACTATTGGCAATTTTCTTCCCAGATAGGCAATTTCTTCTGGGTTCAAAATATCTTGAGTTTGCTATTTAGCGGAGTCATGATTTGGATTCTGGTTAAGACAGGCCATGGTTATCTCTTTCGTGTGCCGAGAGAAAAATGGCTTTGGTATTCGATTTTGACAGTATTAGTGGTAGTGCTCCAGATCTCTTTGAACGTTCAGACAGCTAAACATGTTCAGTCAACTGCGGAAGGTTGGGCTGTATTGATTGGTTATAGTGGGACTAATTTTGCCGAGTTAGGTATCTATATAGCCCTGTTCTTTCTGGTTCCACTGATGGAAGAGTTAATCTATAGAGGATTACTGCAACACGCCTTTTTTAAAGATTCGAGATTTGGTCTTGATTTGCTTCTTCCTTCTATTTTATTTGCTCTCCCTCATTTTTCAAGCCTGCCTAGTCTGTTAGATATCTTCGTCTTTGCAACATCTGGAATCATTTTTGCTGGTTTGACCCGCTATACCAAGAGCATTTATCCATCCTATGCGGTGCATGTGATCAATAATATTGTAGCGACCTTGCCATTTTTACTGACTTTTTTACATAGGGTGTTTGGGTAAAATATTAGCATGAGAGTTAGGAATTATAGTTTTTCAATTTATAAGCGAATTTCAGGAGAAAAATGAGAATGACACCATTAAAATGGTTTGCTGGAGGAAGCGAAAGGCGTTGTGAAGCCATGACCATCATTGATCATCTATTGGAAGATATAAAGGCTGCGCCTCAACTTGCTCCCCTGAAAAATCAGTTAGTGATTTATAAAAAACGATTAGAGGATGATGGAACCTCTACTCCATTTATTCTGAGCCAAATGAACGTCGACATCTCACGTGTGTTGATTGATAACAAGCTAAGTTTGTCAGAAATTCAAGCGAAGCAAATCAAAAAATTGAGAGAATTATCTGCGATTCGCTATGGTTACTGATAAAGTGCAGTGGCAGGTCTCTCTATATAATTTCCAGTCAAATAAATTGCATTCGTTTTCCCAAGTGGGTATACTAGTATAGTTGAATGAAAAATTCTGAAAATTTAAGAATAGAAAAGAGAACAAATCTTATGGCAAAAGATATTCGTGTCTTACTTTACTACCTTTATACTCCAATTGAAAACGCAGAGCAATTTGCTGCAGACCACTTGGCTTTCTGTAAATCAATCGGCCTTAAAGGCCGTATCCTAGTTGCTGACGAGGGGATTAACGGGACTGTTTCAGGTGACTACGAAACAACTCAAAAATACATGGACTACGTTCACAGCCTCCCAGGTATGGAAGACCTCTGGTTCAAGATTGACGAAGAAAATGAACAAGCCTTCAAGAAGATGTTTGTTCGCTACAAGAAAGAAATTGTCCACCTTGGTTTGGAAGACAACGACTTTGATAATGACATCAACCCACTTGAAACAACAGGTGCTTACTTGTCTCCAAAAGAGTTCAAAGAAGCCCTTCTTGACGAAGATACAGTGGTTCTTGACACACGTAACGATTATGAGTACGATCTAGGACACTTCCGTGGGGCTATCCGCCCAGACATCCGCAACTTCCGTGAGTTGCCACAATGGGTTCGTGATAATAAAGAAAAATTCATGGACAAGCGTGTCGTAGTTTACTGTACAGGTGGGGTTCGCTGTGAGAAATTCTCAGGCTGGATGGTGCGTGAAGGCTACAAAGATGTCGGCCAATTGCACGGAGGAATCGCAACTTACGGTAAAGACCCAGAAGTCCAAGGTGAACTTTGGGATGGGAAAATGTACGTCTTTGACGAGCGTATCGCCGTTGATGTCAACCATGTCAACCCAACCATCGTAGGGAAAGACTGGTTTGATGGAACACCATGTGAACGTTATGTCAACTGTGGAAATCCCTTCTGTAACCGTCGTATCTTAACATCAGAAGAAAATGAAGACAAGTACCTCCGTGGATGCTCACACGAGTGTCGTGTTCACCCACGCAACCGCTATGTTTCAGAAAATGAATTGACACAAGCAGAAGTAATCGAGCGCCTAGCAGCTATAGGTGAAAGCTTGGATCAAGTCGCTACTGTATAACATCAAACAGCTCCTCAGGGGCTGTTTTTCTATGCTTTTTGTCTAAAAATCTAAAATTTGTTTCTATATCTTTCAGGAAAATAGGATATACTATGTGTAAACGATTTCAAAGGAGGCCGGTTATGGCGAAAACATTTTTTATCCCAAATAAAGAAAGCATTCTAGGACAACAGGAGGTCTTGACTGCTAAGTCTATCTTGGCCTTGGTGGAGGGCTTGGAGTCACACAGTTATGATGCGGTCTATCTCCGTCAGCCCCTCAATCGTCTCGAGTATATCGAGTGTGGGATTGTTGGTAAGTCGCAATTTCTCTTCAAAGTGAACTATGCGGATAGTCGAAAAGGCTATCAAGTGGTGATTCCAGACTTCCTTACTAGAGCGGACTGGGAGATTGTAGAAGCCCTCCTCCAAGCCCTATCGAGTAAGTTGGGGCAAGTGGTAGAAGGGTTTGAATTTGAAGCTTATTTTCGAGAAACGGTCAAGCATTATCTATCTGACAAAGCGGTTCGTTTAGTATATTGCCAAGGGCTCTTGTCCCCTATCTATCTCAACAAGGAATACCTCGAGAGCTTTTTGGCTGAGGATGGATTGGCACGTTTTGAAGAGCTGGTCAAGAAGGTTCAAGGCTCTGATGCCTACCTTGCCAGTGTGAAATTTTACCCAGACGCCCAAGGCAAGGTACACGGCATCTACCACCTAGCCCAGGGAGTCAAGACAATTTTGCCAAAGGAACCCTTTGTGCCAGCATCCTATACTGAGCAGCTGGCAGGCAAGGAGCTTGTTTGGGAGATTGACCTAGTGGCGATTTCTGGTGATGGTTCAAAAGCCGAAGACTACGAATCCATCGCTCGCTTGGATTATGAAAAATTCCTAGAGTCACTACCAACAGCATTTTACCATCAACTAGATGCCAATCAACTAGAAGTACAAGCCATTTTGGGAAAAGACTTTGAAGAATTGGCACAAGAAAAGTAAAGAAGGTCAACTGCTATTTAGCATGCGAAAGATAGTTTAGCTTAGTTAGGTTTTGTAATGTGAAATTTCAAAAATTGCTTAGTTCAATGAAAAATAGTATAATATAACAAAAAATAGAATATTGTTGGTTAAACAATGATCAGGAGATCTTAAGATGGATATCAAGAAGGAAGTAGGTAAAAGAATCCGAATGTTGCGAGAGATGAAACATATCACTCGTGAAACTCTTTGTGATGATGAAACTGAGATAACGGTGCGCCAATTAGCACGGATTGAATCAGGGCAGTCTTCCCCAAGTTTATCCAAGGTAGAGTATATAGCTTACAAACTAGGTTGTCCAATTTCACATATAGTAGATATGGATCATATGATTTTACCTTCAGAGTACTTGATAGTAAAGGATAAACTTATTAAGTTTCAAACTTATGGAGATGATGATAGAATCCGGGTTAAGGAAGAGTTGTTTGAAAGAGTTTACGAACACTATTATGACAGTCTACCTGAGGATGAGCAGATTGCTGTTAGTGCCTTACAAGCTAGTTTTGATGTCTTTGTAAGTGAAGATGCAGGGTTTGGCGATGCTTTGCTTGATGAGTATTTTGAGCAAGTAAAGATAAGGAAAAACTACTCGGTGAATGATTTGCTTTTGATAAAGCTGTACTTTGTTTCATGTTTAGCAAGACCGACTGAGTATAATCCTGAACTATTTTGGATGCTTTCTAAAAAACTTATAAGAGAAACAAATTCATCAGATTTAGAGACAGCCTATATGTTAAAAAGAACTGTGCTTGATTCTTTAGCTGTTCAATGGATGGAAAAATCTTACTCCACTTTTGAGCCTTATGTTAAGGCAATGAACACATTGATGACTATATCGCAGGATTTTCAAAACAAGCCAATTATTGATATGCTAGATGCTATGTGTACCTTATTTCATAAACAGGATAAGGAAAAAGCTATCCAATTATATGACAGAGCTATTGTTTGTGCTCAAGCATTTGGGGACTCAGTATTAGAAGCGCGTATATTAGGAGAAAAAGAAAAAGATTTAAAAACTTTTGAGGAAATGAAGAGCTGACATGACATTTTTGTCATGTTTTTTCTTTTTGAAAGCGTTATACTTTAATCATAAAGAACAAGAGATAAGGAGGAAAGAAAAATGTTTGGATTTGCAGTATTCTTAAGTCTTAGTTTTTGGTTTTCTGGGTAGGAGATGGAAATGGAAGATTTTAGTATCTCGCTAGAGACTTTTACACAAACTCGCCACAGTTTGATAGTTCGAAATAACACGACTGAGCAAAGGTTGGTACAAATAGAGTTGAACAAGGAATCATTCCGTTTAGCAATTTTAGATGCTGGCGAAGAGCGAGTTTTAATCTTACCAGAAGAATTATCTATTATCGAAAGTTTTAAAATTTCAGAGGTGGAGGACAATCCATGATGTCAAAAAAACATGTTGTAGAGGCAATGTTTATTCTTGTGATAGCTTCTTTATTTTTAGCAGGATTTTACTATAAAAACCAAGAATCTCATCATCAAGAAGAAACAAAACAAGAGCTTCTCTTAAAAAAAGAAGAGGAAATAAAACAATATATTTCAAAAACTAAAAATACAACATTCAAGAATGCATTGTTGACCTCCAATGAGGGAGCGCAGGTTCAACTGTCAGAGTATAAGTTTAGACCAAAGGTTGTGGTATTCTGGGCTAGTTGGTGTCCTGATTGTCAAAAAGAGCTCCCAATCATTCAGCGCCTTTATGATAAATATCAAGATAAAGTTGATTTCTTTATGGTGGATATAGTTGATGGGGAACGTGAAACACTTGAAACCTCTCATCAATTTTTAAGGGATCAGGGTTTTACCTTTCCAGTTTATATAGATCAAGATTTACAAGCTTTTAAGTTCTTGGATGTAAAAGCTATTCCAACTATCTTTATAGTGGATAAAGATGGGATAGTGAAAGAAATTTATGTTGAACAAGGAAGCGAAGAAATGTTGTCTAAAGATTTAAAACAGTTAATAAATAACTGAAATGAGAATCTCATTTGGTTATTATAAAAAATTTTTTAAAAGGAGGGTTTTCTGATGAGAAAACTAACTGGGCGTGTCAAAAGACACATTGTAGCAGGTCGCTTTTGTATTATCGGTCTTCGATATGGAGTAGGCATATTTTGTTGGGATTAAAAGGAGGGTTAAATAATGAAAAAACTAAGTAATAAACATAAAAAACACATTGTAGCAGGTCAATTTTGTGCTGTTTCACCACTCGGTATTTATGGAATGCTCACAGGTATTGGGTTCTTCTGTTGGAGTTAATGTAAGCTAAAAATCTCTGGCAGGGTTCATTCCTTGTCAGAGACTTTTTTAATATAATGAACGGAGAGAAACTATGAATCGTGTGATTTTAAGTCTTAAAAATATCGATAAAACATATGGGAAAGAACAGGTTCTCCATAATATTTCCTTTGATATTGAACGAGGAGAAATATGTGGTCTTATCGGTGAAAATGGTGCTGGAAAGACAACATTAATGAGAATTCTCCTAGGACTAATTCGGGCTGATAAGGGAGAAATCAAGAATGTTTCTCAGTATAAGATTGGCAGTATTATCGAATCACCTGCCCTCTATCCAAACCTGACTGGACGCCAACACTTGCAATATTACAAGACAAGATTTGGTTTAAAGACAGATATCATAGAAATGTTGGAATTGGTTCGCCTACCCAAACCATCATGGGATCGAAAAGTGAAAAACTATTCTCTTGGCATGAAACAAAGATTATCGATAGCAATTGCTCTTCTGGATAATCCAGAGCTCATTATCCTAGACGAACCAGTGAATGGTTTAGATCCTCAAGGGATTTCAGATTTAAGAAAAATGATTTTGAATTTAAGGGATCAGTTAGGAGTTACTTTTTTAATCTCGAGTCATATTCTGTCAGAATTGGAATTTATAACAGATAAGTATATCATCATGAAAAAAGGAAAGATTCTAAATGTGATGAGTTCACAAATGTTAGCGAATGATTTATCTGAAAAAATTTTCCTAAAGACAAGTGACAATCAGATTCTAAAAATGTTTTTAGAAAAAGAGGGCATTGTTCATTTTGAGCAGGATGACTATCTGGTTGTTACAGAAAAGGAAAAATTAATGGCTATCTTGGAATATAGTATTGGTTCAAATCTAGTGATACAGGATATTTATATTAAGAAGGAACGCTTTGAGGACTACTATTTGCGTAATATTATCTGATGATTTAAGAAAGGAGGAGAGTCATGAATTCTCTTAAAGCAGATATGTATAAATTTTACTGGGAAAAAAGAGGAGTGCTTCCTAGTTTGTTGATAGGGTTATTAGTTTTGTTATTCTCCTTGTTTTTTAAGTCATCAAATGAAAATGAGCCGGCATTTCGAGTGTTGATTTCAAACGTGAGTGGTTTTATTCCTTTGCTTTTCATCTCTGCTAATTTATTTTCCTGGGGGGAAGATTATAGTTTCCGTACGATCAATATTCTGCTCACAAAAGAAAAACAACGATGGAAGTTATTTTTATATAAAACTTTGGGAACCTTTTGTTTGTCTTTATTATATGTGTCTATTTTTTATAGTTTAGCAGCTCTTGTTTATTTAGAAGGGGACATGGTGTTGATTGTTTCGACATTTTTACACCAGCTACCATACTATTTTGTTATTATCAGTATCTCCTTATTGATTTTTCAAATATTTGATAAGGTTTATGAATCATGTATGATTTATACGCTCTACATTTTACTATTTGATAATCTATTAGTTTACGTTCTTCCAAACTCTGGTGAGAGTGTGAGAGACTATTTACTAATGACTTTAAATTTGAAAGCATCACCAGATATCAGTCAATTTACCCTTACAAACGCATGCTATCCTATAGTGGCAGGTCTAGCAGTAATCATGCTTACGTTTGTTGTATTCAGTAAAAAAGAATTTAAATAGGAGGACTAATGATGAAAAAAATAGGAATTGTAATTGGGCTGTTGTTATTGTTTGTAGTAGCTGGAATTTTATTAACCTTAAAACGAGGAGAGACAACAATCAGTGTGAAACAATCATGGACCCTCTCTTCTAAAAATATTAAAACGTTAGAGTTTTATGGCTCAAAGCAAGCAATTGATGTTAAAGTTGTCAAGAGTGAATCAGATGAAACAAGTGTTCAAATAGAAGGAAAAGTTTCCGAAGAATCAGCGAATAATATATCTAAAAACGTTAAAATGAGTTCAGATAGTCTATATCTACCATTTTCACAACATGGTTTTAATTTGACTCTGAGTTCAGAAGGAAAAGACAAGTTATATGTAACTATTTCCTTAGGAAAAAATACTACTTTCGAAAAAATATTTATAGATACTCTTGTTGGCGATGTATCTATTACAGTTCCTAAAGATTTTGATGGGATTTATACTTTGCATACAAATAATACCGGAGAAATTTTAAGGGTTCCTACCACAAATCAAACTTCGAATAGCGTCATTGAAGTTGATGGTTATAGTAAGATAAGTGTTGAAAAAGGAGAAAATAATGGTTAGTCACTATAAACAAGCAACTTTGCTGGACTGTGGAATGGCTTGTGTAAAGACAATCATTTCTTATTATTTCCCCAAATTAGAACATTTAGATAGTCTACAATTTGATAATAATAATCACCAAGGACTGTCTTTGTTTGAAATAGAAGATGTATTAAAAAGCTATGGTATTGATGCGGATTCTTATCAAATTGACACTCCTAGTTTATTAAATAACGTATCATTTCCTTATTTGATGGTAGTAGAAAGAGCTGGTTTGCCTCATTATATTGTTGTATTAGATGGAGATAGTAATTCATTAACGGTCTCCGATCCTGCGAATGAAGAAATTGAGAAAATTTCAAGATTAGAACTTTTTAGTCAGAGTGTAGGAGTTGTTTTAATTCCCCAAAAGAGTGAGAGTGTTAATTTAGAAGATAAAAAAGGTGTTGTTACTTTGAGCTATGCAGATAAGTTATATCATAGATTTCTAGCTTCACTTGGTTGGAAGAGGAAGTTTGCAATCTTTTTCTTGGGAATAGCCAAAATTATCTTACCAGTTACTATTGCTTTTTTTCTACAAATAACAATGTCTAATCTGCTTAATATTCAGCTTAGCTTTCAGTTATTTAGTCTCGCTTCAATAATATTAGGTTCATATTTGTATTGGCAGTTTTCTATATTGGAAACAAGATTAAAAGGAAAGATTGAAAATGATTTTTTAAATGATACTCTGTCCTCTTTTTATCAGAACCAATTAAATGATTTTTCTTTAACCAAGAATTATGAGTATGTTAGTAGTTATTTTTGGAATTTGTTGTTATCAGCAACAGGTATTATGCAAAAATTTTACTTAAAGGTACAACTTTTAGTGTTTTGCTTGCTACTATTATTGCTATTAAAATTGAATATCATTATTTTCGCAGTTACAAGCTTATCTATAGTTATTCTTGGTTTATATGTAAATGTTGAGATACGAAAAGTTGTAAAAAATCAGCGAGAATTTATTGCTAAGAGTTCTAACTTTAGTTCTCTTGTAGAAAATACAATTTATGGTTTGCAAGATATTATAAGTTTCCAAAAATCTAGCGACTTTATCAAAGAATTTAATGAAAGACTCAATGAACTGTTGGGAACGAAACTAGATAGTACACATATTACCAATAGATTATTAGCTTCTACTCAGATATTTATCGGTTTAACTGGTTCATTTTTGATTGCTACTATAATTTCTATGAGAGATTATGAACATATAGCAGAGTATGCAAATAGTATTTTGATTCTATTACTTTTATCCAGCATTTTAAGTTCTTTAATTACATCTTGGGTAGCATTGAAAAAAAGTCAATATTCCTTTGAGTTTATTGGAACAGAGGAGGTAGAAGCGAAAAGGGATGTTATTCCTGTTTCAGTAGCTAAAATTAAACAGTTGTCATGTCGGAATTTATGTAAAAAATGGGATGAAAGATTGGTGTTTAATAAATTAAATTTCGAGTTTAATAGTGGTGAATTAGCCGTTATTACAGGCGGTAATGGAACTGGGAAATCATCTCTTTTGAATATTATTCAGGGATTATCTTCTCCAACAGAGGGTGATATTGTACTGAATGGAATGGAAAGTTTTTCTACTTTAGAGGAGACTAATATTTTGGATTATTTAAGCGTGTATTCATCTGAATTTCACGTATTCCCTGGAAGTGTTTCAAAAAATATTCATTTCACCCTATTTAATAAGGAAAACTATGAATCAAATAATCTAGATAGTCTGAATCTCAATGTATCTCTGAGTCATCAGATTGATGGGAAAGCCACCAATATTTCGCAAGGTCAGAAACAAAAAATTCTACTCATGAGGAGTTTATCACAAGAAAAGGACATCTATCTATTCGATGAGCCTACAGGAAATTTGGACAGAAACTCAACTGAATTATTTCTAAATGAGGTTGAGAAATTAGTGAACGAGGAAAAGATTGTTATTGTCGTGACTCATGATAAGGATGTTATTGCTAGAGCAAGCAAAGTTATTAATATGGATGAATTTCATTAAAAGTTAAAAAATGGAGATTGGTGGTTTCTAATCTTCATTTTACCTATAACTAATTTGCAAAATATTTGGAATAACGAGTTTTATAGCAATGTTATCATACTACTGAACTTTAGGAATAAAACCCATCCTAGGAAAAGACTTTGGAGGATTGGCAAGCATCGAGTAGGCCTTGTTTAAAAAAAGTAAGCATAAAAATCCCTGTCATTAACAAATGGCAGGGATTTTGATTAAAAGAATGTCAGGATGCGAAGGTAGTCCACTGTCAGCGCGAGCTCTGCAATGAAGAAGGGTAAGAGAGTAGCGCTATCAAGTAAGACAGCTAGCAAGAAACGATAAAATGGATCAAGGTTACTGGTTTTACTTGGCTTGCTAATCACAAAGAGATTTCCAAGGGCAAAGATGGCCATGCTGAGAAGAGTGAGGATGCCAGCAAATCGTAAGCCACCAAAGAGTGCAAAGAAACTTGCTAGAGCCGTTAGGACAAGTGGTATAGCAAAGAGTCGGCTGTAATGATCGCAAGCTTCTTGGAATGTGAAGTCGCTCTCCTGGTCCAGCACACGTCGGACAGTAAAGCCTCCCAAAATGATAGAAAAGTAAAATAGAGCGCTAGCGACCAAGATAGAAAGTCCAGCAAAGAGATCTAAAGGAGGGAGCTGGTTAGGTAAACTATTGGCAATAGAGGCCATATAGCCGTAGTAAAGGTGCTTGATATGATAGATACTAAAGAAAAGGTTAATCGAGGATAGCAAAGTGAGCAGGGCAAAGACACTGTAACGATGCTTTTGGTCCGTAGTCTTGCTGGCAGTTGGTTCTTGGATAGCATCCAGCAGCCAAGTCCAAAACAGTGCGATTTCTTCTTTGAATCTGGCTGTTTTACGAGGGTCAATATCTGGGATATAGGGGCTTTCTAAAGCCTTGCTGAGGATACTTTTCTCTTTTGCAGGGGTTTCTTGCTTGTGTTCCTCTTCAGCTTTCCCTTCTCCCTCTTCCTCGGTTTGGGTTTCCTCAATCATTTCGGGAGCTTCCTCCTCATGCGTTTCCATCTCTTTAGGTGAGACAGGTGTTCCTTCGCTTACTTGTGGTTCAGCTTCCACAGTTTCCGAAGTCTCTGGCTCGTCGGGTTGGATTTCTGATTTCGTCTGAGGTGATTTTTTCTCAAGATCGGCACTTTCAAACCATTCTTGTGTCATGGTGGAACCTCCTTTTTTATGGTCGTTTTCTATCTTTAGACTAGCAGATGAAAGCGTTTTTGTCAATGATTTCTAGGTGGAGCAGAGTATTCTTCTTCCTTAGGTAGGTAGATATCCTGATTGGCTTTTATAATGAGCAGGTCCTTGACATCTGCTTTGTCTGTCTTGTAGGGGTTGGTAAGTTCATTTTCTCTTTGTCGAGGGTGTTCTCTTTGTGCATTATGATAAATACCACCATGCTGGGAAGAAATGTCTAAATTGATACGATCGAATTCTGCCTTAGAAAGAAAGAGTCTTAAGTCGTTATGAGAGTCTAGCTCAACCTTACCATGAACCTGGATATTTTCAGCATAGATATGCTCCCCCTCCGTTTTGATCTGGCTATCTGTAAATTCGGTATCAAAGATATTGATGATATGAGGAGTCGTTAGTGTACTATTCTTGATAGAGCTTTCTGTTATTCTTAAGAGATAGCCTTTTGTTTTGATTGTCGCATTTTCAAGATTGGCTTGACGAATATTGGTTTGTCCACGATTGGCTGAGACGGTGATAGCTTGCAGCCTTCTTCCTTTGGGGAGGGAGAGAATGACTTCGTCAAAACGGTTAGAATAACTGCTGGCAATACGAAGTAAGCCTTCGATTCCTGAACCGAGAAAACGATGTTGGGAGGCTTGTTTGTCAGTGACGCTCAGTGTTTTGTCACTCATGCCAGTAGTCAGATCGTGACGACCAGACACGGAAGGATGATAGGTGATATGGATCTTGTCATCTACAGACTCTGTGATGGTTAGGCTATGTTCCTCAAGGGTCAAATCAAGTTTTTCCACTTCATTTCCAAAGGTCACTTCTTCGATACGATTGTCATAGACGGGGTCTTTTGACATGGCAAGCAAACTTTGAATACCATTGGACTGGGCGCCTACAATGATCATGATAAAACCAAGGATTGTAGAAACCACACCAAAGATGAGAAATCCTTTTGTCAATTTACGCATGTCTGTCACCTCTCTTTCCTTTTTTAAGAATCCATTGTACCAAGCGGACGACCAGGAGGCCAAAGAAACGAGCTACATAGGAGATGCCCAGTAGAACAAGAGAAGAAGCACCGATAGAAAGCAAACCGGCCCCAAAAATCAAGATAAAGGCAGATTTGGCTTCGACTAGGACGCTAAAGCTCTCTACGATAAAGAGTCCGCCCAGTAGGATACCTGTCACAGAGACGGTAAAGAAGGCTAAAATGACGGAGGCGGCTGCGATAAAAAGCCCGATAATGGTTAAGATAATTGCAATTCCAACAGGAATTCCGATAGGGGCTGCTAGTAAGGCAAGTAGGGCAATGTGTATCAGTTGACGGTCATTCTTTTGAGCAGGTGCCTCATTAACTTTTTTATCGAGGAGGTTAGAGAGGACATCATGAGCCGATTCTTTTGGTGTTCCTAGACTGGCAATGAGCTCTTCTTCGCCCTCAGAGCCAGCATCGTCAAATAGTTCCTTAAAGTAGTCCATAGCTTCGATGCGGTCAGCTTCAGGTAGTTTATGGAGATAGGTTTCTAACTGAGTCAGATAGTCAGTTCTTGTCATGGCGGATACTCCCTTCTATGATGCCGTTGACGGTGTCGGTATAGAGCGTCCACTCTTCCTTTAGGGTAACGAGCTGCTCTACGCCCCGATTGGTCAAGGAGTAGTATTTGCGCATACGCCCCTGAAACTCTCTAGAGTAGGTGGTCAGAAAGCCACTGGCTTCCAATTTTTTGAGAATGGGATAGAGCGTAGATTCTTTGATATTGGCGATGAGTTTAATGGTTTGACTAATCTCATAACCATAAGAATCCCCCTGCTCCAGTACAGCCAAGATGAGAAACTCAATCAAGGCAGAGGATGTTGGGAAGTACATGGGAAACCTCCTTTATATTATATAAAAATTTTATATATACTCTTTTCAAATATATTGTATCTCAAGTTGAAAGCCCTGTCAAGAAATATGTGTAAAAATTTTATATATAAAAAACTCCTAGTAAAAACTAGAAGTTTAGAGGATGTTGTCAGACTTTATCTAAATTTTATCGTAGATTTCTTATACTTAATTTTCTTATCCAAAAGTTTCAATAAAGGAGTCACGTATTCAGGATTTGGAAACTTAGGACCGAAAATCACTTCGCCGATTTGAATTGAATTTTTTCGTTCTACATAAAGTTTACCTACTCCAGAGGTTTTGTCAATTTTGATTTCCTTATTACTTGGGTCTAGATTAGCATAGCGTAAGATACGTAGTTCATTTTCATATTTATAATCGACAGATTTAAATAAGTAGCGAATTTCTTCGATACAGTCAGAAATCGCTTTTTGATAGTTCTCCTCTGTGACTTTTGAACCGATATCTAGTTTTTCTTTTAAACTATTCAACAATTTTTCTAATTCTTCTATTTCCGATTCCTCAAATAGTTCAGTTCGCTCTAGTTTTAAATTTTCCTCTATATGCTTAACATAGGCCATTCGGTAGAGATAATCACTATTCCCTTTTGAATCACTATCTTTTTCTACAGAATTAGTTTCAGTTCCTTCATCATTAACGGTATCGACTGATTTTTCACTTTCACTCCGAAAGATAGATTTTTCAAAACCACTATTTAATTCAGATTTCAGTAAATACATCTTATCAGAGAATTCTAAAAAGTTTTTTTCTTGACGCCAAGAAACATCATTGAAGGAAGTAAATCTAGAAAAATCTTTTTCTCGAAGTACCAGACAAACACCTTTGGCATCATCACCATACTGGGACCACATGGCCAAATCATCCGTTTTGTTTGTAAAGCTCATTAAGAACCATGAGCTTGGTTCCAAAACATCTCGTCTATCTAAGCCCAATATCTGTTCTATTACGATTCCTTCTTCAGGATCATTCATATAATTAGCATTATACAAACGAGTTTTCCCAGATACCGAAAAAGTACTTTTCTTCTTTTCATTCTCCTCTTGATCTAACATAATTTGGAGAGTGCTTCCCTTGGTGTAATGGCCGAATTTAAGTACCTGATTTTTATCTTCGTCTTTTAGTCCCAATTGATACTTAATTTTTTGGACAAGTTGATAAATTGATAGCAAGTTCCTTAGTTCACTCGAGTCTTCTTTATAACGCTTTACCCATGTTTGTAAAATAGCATATTTAGTATTCTTTAAAAGATCTTCTCTTAGGATAAAGTTGAATAGCATGTACTCCTCGCTGTCACAAACATTTTCATTACTAAAAAATAGATCATCAAAATTTTGTATCATAAATTTGGAAAATTTATCATAGAGTTTTTTAATTATTTTTTTTGGTTTGACGACGTTCACTCAACTCTGTTTGATGATTAAATAAGATTGCTAAGAACATACCATATATAAAAGCAATTTCTTCGGATTTTGGAAATTTTTTATGCAATTTTTCTAATTTCTCAACAGTAGCCTCCCGCTCATTCAACTCAGTTTGCTTGGTTGATAAATTAACCAAAAACATAGCATACCGCAAAGCTATATCAGGCGATTCAGGGAATTGTTGCTGTAATTTCTCTAATTTTTCGACAGTAGTCTCTAGTTCCTTCAACTCAATTTGCTTGGTTGATAAATTGAACAAAAACATAGCATACTGCAAAGCTATATCAGGCGAATCCTGGAATTGTTGCTGTAATTTTTCTAATTTCTCAACAGTAGCCTCCCGCTCATTCAACTCAGTTTGCTTGGTTGATAAATTAACCAAAAACATAGCATACCGCAAAGCTATATCAGGCGATTCAGGGAATTGTTGCTGTAATTTCTCTAATTTTTCGACAGTAGTCTCTAGTTCCTTCAACTCAATTTGCTTGGTTGATAAATTGAACAAAAACATAGCATACTGCAAAGCTATATCAGGCGAATCCTGGAATTGTTGCTGTAATTTCTCTAATCTTTCGACAGTAGTCTCTAGTTCCTTCAACTCAGTTTGCTTGGTTGATAAATTGAACAAAAACATAGCATACTGCAAAGCTATATCAGGCGAATCCTGGAATTGTTGCTGTAATTTCTCTAATCTTTCGACAGTAGTCTCTAGTTCCTTCAACTCAGTTTGCTTGGTTGATAAATTGAACAAAAACATAGCATACTGCAAAGCTATATCAGGCGAATCCTGGAATTGTTGCTGTAATTTCTCTAATCTTTCGACAGTAGTCTCTAGTTCCTTCAACTCAGTTTGCTTGGTTGATAAATTGAACAAAATTCTAGCATACTGCAAAGCTATATCAGGCGAATCCTGGAATTGTTGCTGTAATTTCTCTAATCTTTCGACAGTAGTCTCTAGTTCCTTCAACTCAGTTTGCTTGGTTGATAAATTGAACAAAATTCTAGCATAGAGCAACGCAATGTCTTCTGATTCAGGGTATTGTTCATAAATTATTCTTGCTTTTTCTGCTAGAGCTTCATAGGCAGTCTTATCTGTCTCCTTGGCTGATAAGCCAAGGAGCTTATCTAACTCTGCTAAACTTTGGACCAAATTGTATTTCTGTTCATCCATTCTATGTACCTCGTTTGAAATAGTAGCTGTCTTATAAACTAATTTATTTTTTGCATGACAATTAGTTTCTATACATCTTATTATATCAAAAATGCCATCTTTCTGCTAACAGATGGATGGTGCTTTTTGTTGCTAGAAACGCCTAAAAAGCCAGACTCTGTCTGGCTTTGCATTGTTTATATCTGAGAAGTATTTTAGAAAAATTAAAGAATCTTATCCGCCCGATCTACCATAAAGAGTGAGACGGTCATGATGATATCGATGACTAGAAGGGCAAGGACAGCTGGGATCCAAGATTGGAAAAGTTCAAAACTGTAACCAAACAAGGTAGGACCAAAAGCTGCTAAGATGTAGCCCCCTGTTTGCGCTAGTCCTGATAGCTGAGCCGTCTTTTCAGGCGAACTGGTTTTAAGAGAGAAGCAAACCATGAGGTAGGGGAAGAGGGCGCTGCAGGCCGTTCCAATCAAGAGGTGGACGACTAACCAGTAGAGGAAACTGCTACTTGGATACAAGAGCATGGCAATTCCTGTCATCCCAGCGATAGAGATAATTGTTAGCATGATTCGACGGTGGCCGTCTGACAGATGAGTCGTCAGACTTGGAACAGTCATTGAAAAAGGAATGCTGATCAGTGAGAAGATAGAAGCTAGAAGAGCCGCATCACTATTAGAAAGACCAGCACTAATAGCAATCGTTGGCAGCCAGGTCATGCTCGTATAAAAGAGCAAGGACTGAAGACCACCAAAGATAATGATAGCCCATACATCTTTACTTTTTAGAATGTTTTCTTTGACTTGCTTTTCTTTTTGGCCTTCTAGGTAGTGGTTGTGATGATGATTTGGCAACCAGACTAGCAGAGTGACCAGACAGAGAAAGCTGAGAACGAGGATGAGGTCTTTCCAAGAACTAGCTTGGGTGATAGGGACGGATAGATAAGAAGCGATGGCAGTTGAAACCCCCATGGCAGTGACATAGAGCGTTGTTAGGAGACTGATCTTTTGAGGCTGATTTGCCTGGATCATACTTGGGAGGAGTACATTGAAAATGGCGATGCTCGCTCCCACAATTAGGGTCCCTAGATAGAGAAGGGGAAGATTGAAAATCCGAATGATAGAGCCAACGGTTAAGAGGAGAAGACAGTAAGTGAAGAGATGTTCCAATCCGATCTTTTGTGCCAAGCGACTCGCAAAAGCCGAGAAAAGAGCAAACATCAAGAGAGGGAGACTGGTTAAAATCCCAAGAGAGCTAACCTCCACTCCTAGTCCCTGAGCAATATCTCCTAAAATAGTTGGAAGAGCAGTGAAAGGAGAGCGTAAAACAGTCCCGATTAAGACAATTCCTAGGATAAAAAAGAGTGATTGTTTTTTCATAAAAACCTCGATAGGATGATTTTAATAACAGCTTATTTTAAGTTTTTTTCCTTATAATGTCAAGTAATGACAGCTAAGAAAGTTCGATTGATTTAAGCGAGAATAGAGTGAAAGGAGATACATTTCTTTACTAGAATTTTCCTTGATTTGATATAAAAATAGGAAAGTGAGAAAATTTGTGATAAAATAGTGGAAGGAAATCTATACATTGGAGAAAAACTGTGCCTGAAAAGCAAAAAATCAGCGTCTTGATGTCGGTCTATGTAAAGGAAAATCCGACGTTTTTAAGAGATGCTATCAAAAGTGTTCAAAACCAGACCTTGAAACCGAGTGAACTTGTTCTTGTTGAGGACGGCCCGCTCACACCAGAACTCTATCAGGTGCTAGATGAGGTGGAAGCTCAGTCAGACATTCCAGTTAAACGGTGCCCCTTAGAACAAAACCAAGGTTTAGGCTTGGCTCTTCGATCCGGTGTTTTACAGTGCCAGTATGACATTATTGCCCGCATGGATACGGATGATTTAGCCGTTCCGGATCGTTTTGAGAAACAGCTTCAGCTAATGGAGAAAGAAGATCTCGACCTCTTAGGTGGGCATATCGCAGAGTTCATTGACAATCCAGATGAGATTGTGTCTTATCGTCGTGTTCCAACTCAGCATGCAGACATTGTGGCTTATCAGAGAATGAGAAGCGCCTTTAACCATATGACAGTCATGTTCAAAAAGGACATGGCCCTCAAGGCGGGCAACTATGAAGATGGCCTTTACATGGAGGATGACCTCCTTTGGCTCAATATGATTGCTGCAGGTGCCAAGACTGGGAACCTAGATCAAATCTTGTGTCAGGTTCGTGTTGGTGCAGGGATGTTTGAGCGTCGAGGTGGCTTGCGTTACCTTAAACTCTATCGTCAAGCTCGCCAACGGATGCTTGAGCGAGGGCAAATTTCTTACATGGATTATGCTAAAAGTGTAGCCATTCAGGCAATTGTTGCACTTTGTCCAGGCTTTGTACGTCAGTTTATCTTCGTCAAACTTTTAAGAAAGAGAAAGTAAGCCCCGATAGACTGAATGATTCAGGTTATCATAACAACAGTATCATCTGACTCTTTTAAGGGGGAGTAAATTCCTATGAATAAAAAACTAACAGATTATGTGATTGATCTGGTTGAAATTTTAAATAAACAGCAAAAACAAGTGTTTTGGGGGATATTCGATATTCTGAGTATGGTGGTTTCCATCATCGTATCTTATATCTTGTTTTATGGCCTTATAAATCCTGCGCCTGTGGATTATGTAATCTACACTCTTTTAGCCTTCCTCCTCTATCAAATCATGATTGCATTTTGGGGGCTAAATGCTAGTATCAGTCGTTATAGCAAGATTACGGATTTCATGAAAATCTTTTTCGGAGTGATGCTCAGCAGTGTTCTTTCTTATGGGATCTGCTATGCCTTTCTTCCATTGTTTTCTATCCGTTTCATCGTACTCTTCATTTTGTTGAGTACCTTCCTCATCTTGCTTCCTCGTATCACTTGGCAGTTGATTTATTCTAAGCGAAAGCAAGGTAGTGGAGATGGTGAGCATCGTCGTACCTTCTTGATCGGTGCTGGTGATGGTGGTGCCCTCTTTATGAACAGCTACCAACACCCAACTAGCGACCTTGAGCTAGTGGGGATTTTGGATAATGATGAAAAGAAAAAGGGACAAAAACTAGGTGGAATCCCAGTTTTGGGCTCTTATGATAATCTGCCTGAATTAGCTAAACGTCACCAGATCGAGCGTGTTATCGTAGCGATTCCTTCGCTTGACCCATCAGAGTACGAACGCATCTTGCAGATGTGTAATAAGCTAGGCGTCAAATGTTACAAGATGCCTAAGGTTGAGACAGTCGTTCAAGGGCTCCATCAACCAGGTAGTGGTTTCCAAAAAATTGATATCACAGACCTTTTGGGGCGTCAGGAGATTCGTCTCGACGAATCGCGTCTGGGTACTGAGATTACAGGCAAGACCATCCTGGTGACAGGAGCTGGTGGTTCGATTGGTTCAGAGATTTGTCGTCAGGTTAGTCGCTTTAATCCAGAGCGTATTGTCTTGCTTGGACATGGTGAAAACTCAATCTATCTCGTTTATCATGAATTGATCCGTACATTCCAAGGGATTGATTATGTTCCTGTTATTGCAGATATTCAGGACTATGACCGTCTCTTGCAGGTGTTTGAGCAGTACAAACCAGCCATTGTTTACCATGCTGCAGCCCACAAACACGTTCCGATGATGGAACGCAATCCAAAAGAAGCCTTCAAGAACAATATCCTCGGAACCTACAATGTTGCCAAGGCTGTTGATGAAGCCAAAGTACCTAAGATGGTCATGATTTCGACTGACAAGGCGGTCAATCCACCAAATGTTATGGGTGCGACTAAGCGCGTGGCAGAGTTGATTGTCACTGGCTTTAACAAACGTAGCAAATCAACCTACTGTGCAGTCCGTTTTGGAAATGTTCTGGGCAGTCGTGGTAGCGTGATTCCTGTCTTTGAACGTCAGATTGCTGAAGGTGGTCCTGTAACGGTGACAGACTTCCGTATGACACGTTACTTCATGACCATTCCAGAGGCTAGCCGTCTAGTAATCCATGCTGGCGCTTATGCCAAGGACGGAGAAGTCTTTATCCTCGATATGGGCAAACCAGTCAAGATCTATGACTTGGCTAAGAAAATGGTTCTTCTAAGCGGGCACACAGAAAGTGAAATTCCAATCGTTGAGGTTGGTATCCGCCCAGGTGAAAAACTCTATGAAGAACTCTTGGTTTCGACCGAATTGGTTGATAATCAAGTCATGGACAAGATTTTCGTTGGTAAGGTAAACGTCATGCCTCTAGAAGCCATCGATCAAAAGATTGAAGAGTTCCGTTCACTCAGCGGAGATGAGCTTAAAGAAGCGATTATTTCCTTTGCAAATGAAACAACTCATGCTGAGTAAGAGTGTCCAACTACCTTCATAATGAAACAACTATCGCCAGTTTTCTGAGAGAATCAGAAAGCTGGTTTTTATAAATAGAGAGTAGAGAACATCGGATATTTCGAAGGTTTAATAAGCGCAACTATTCAAAGGACGATGTTATGTGATCTATCAGGAGAGTGATTTCAGACAATCTAAAAACTACCTCTTTTTTAAGCTGGTAACATAACTTTGCGAAATAAGTATTAAAATCAAAAGGAGATTTTTTGTATGCTGAGTGCTATTAGGAGTTTTTTCAAAGGCTATGCAAATTTTTCTGGTCGTTCCACACGTCCAGAATTTTGGTGGGTTTGGCTGCTAAATATGGTGATTTTCTTACCCGCCTACTACTCACTTTTTACTGGAGTAGAATCTGATAAAGCCATCAGGAATATTGCGGTCTTCAGTATGTGTATTATTTTGTTTATAGTAGAGTTTGTTCCTCTACTAGCACTGACTGTACGCCGTTTACGGGATGTGGGTATCCATTGGGCCTATATCTTTATTGTATTTGTCCCTTTGGGTGCATTAACACTGCTTGTTATGCTCGCTATGCCAAGTCAACGATTTGTAGAAAAAGTGATAGAGAATAGTGAAAAAGATAAAGAGAATACGGAAGACTCTCAGTTTGAAGAAATGGTACGAAAATATTAAGATATTTCTACTCTATTTTAAAGTGGCTGAGTCGCGCTTCACAGCAAATAATCGCTTCAGGACTTGTACTTCTTTTTAGCGGCTATTCTCATGTTGCCTTCTATCGCCGTGACTGTTCGTCGCTTACGGGATGCTGGTTTCCACTGGGCCTTTATCTTCATTGCTTTGGTTCCTATCGTTGGACCGATTGCGCTTATTGTCATGCTTGCTTGGCCAAGTAAGAAGGATGAAGATGCAGATACTGAAGAACAGGATCAAATTACCGCTTAAGCATAGAGTTGATTCCTTCTGATAGTAACAACATATAAAAAATACTCCTCAACCTAGTTCACTAGTGTTAGGAGTATTTTTGTATGGTTAGAGCTGGCTAATGATATCATCAATGGTACGGGCAATCCAGTCAGGCTGATAGCTGAGTAAATCAGCCTCTTCTCCAAATCCCCAAGTAACAGCAAACTTTTTAATGCCAGTTTCTTGAGCTCCGATCATATCAAACTTGGTATCCCCAATGATGAGGACTTGGTCTGCAGGGAGTTGATGCGTTTGCAAGGCGTAACGGATGACATCCGCCTTGTGTGGTGTTTTAGGACTAGAACCATAAATGCCATCAAAGAAATGATGGATTCCCAGATTTTTAGTCATATCATGAGCAGTAGGAGTATTCTTTGTTGTAGTGATGTAGAGAGGGTAGTTTTGCGAAAGCTCTTGAAGCAATTCCGTTATTCGGGGGAAGAGTTGGGCTTCGTGGATTCCTTTTTCCTTGTAGTAAGAGCGGTATATCTGCACAGCCTCTGGGATTTGTTTCTTGGGGAGGCATGTTGCAAAACTACTTTCAAGTGGTGGCCCCATGAAACCACGAATGGTTTTGGCATCAGGACTCGGAACTCCTAGTTGTTCAAAGGTATAGGTAAAGGCATTGTGGATCCCGATGGAACTGTCAACCAGGGTTCCGTCTAGATCAAAAAAGATTGCTGAGATAGAGGGCATAGTTTCTCCTAATAGATATAGATAAGCTTATTTTCCGAAGATTTCTTTTTGTAGGCGGCGACCAGTAGGTGTAGCGGCGAGTCCACCCTCAGCTGTTTCACGAAAGGCAGTTGGAAGACTAGATCCGACTTGGTACATGGCATCGATGACTTCGTCAACAGGGATCTTAGACTCGATACCTGCCAAGGCCATGTCTGCTGCGATAAAGGCAAAGCTGGCTCCCATGGCATTGCGCTTAACACAGGGAACTTCAACCAAACCAGCGACGGGGTCGCAGATGAGACCTAGCATATTTTTAATGACAAAGGCAATGGCTTGGCTAGCCTGATAGGGGCTTCCACCTGCAGCCAAGGTTAAGGCTGCGGCACTCATGGCAGAGGCAGAGCCAACTTCGGCCTGACAGCCGCCTTCAGCGCCTGAGATAGAGGCATTGTTTGCGATGACTAGTCCAAAGGCACCCGCAGCAAAGAGGAAATCTAGCTGTTCTTCGTGGCTAAGGTCTAATTTTTGGATAGCAGCAGTGAGAACGGCTGGCAGACAGCCGGCACTTCCTGCGGTGGGAGTAGCGCAGACCAAGCCCATCTTCGCATTGTGTTCATTGACCGCGATGGCATTACGGGCTGCTGATAGGATGGTAAAATCTGACAAGGCCTTGCCACTTTTGAGATGGCGGTCTAGTTTGGCCGCGTCTCCGCCCGTTAGGCCGCTACGGGATTTATTTTCACTGAGGCCGAGCTCGACAGAGGCTTTCATGACTTCTAGATTGCGTTCCATGAGAAGGAGAACTTCTGGCCGTTCCCGACCAGTTAGTTGATATTCGGTTGCAATCATGAGTTCTGCAACATTCCCTTGGAAGTCTAGATCCGCCTGCTCGACCAATTCTTTGATAGAATAAAACATGCTTCCTCCTACTTAAAGAAATTGACATTATGGAGATGAGGGATTTTTCGGATTTCTTCAATCGCCTCTTCGCAACTTCGACTATCGACTTCGATAATCATAATGGCTTTTTCTCCAGCTTTTTCTCGAGTCACATTCATCTGAGCGATGTTGATATCGAAACGAGAGAGGGCTTCAGTAACATGGGCAATCATACCTGGAACATCTTGATGCACGATGATAATGGTTGGTGTGTTCATGTTGAGAGAGACAGCAAAGCCGTTAAGCTCCGTAACTTGGATATTTCCTCCACCGATGGAAATTCCTGTCACACTGATGGATTTGTGTTCATTCTTCACAGTAATTTTAGTGGTATTAGGATGAGGAGCGTTGCTGTCTTTCTGAATGGTCCAGACAATCTTGATGCCACGTTTATGGGCAATCTCTAGGCTATTTGGAATGTCGGGATCGTCCGTATCCATACCTAAAATACCAGCGACGAGAGCAAGGTCAGTTCCATGACCACGGTAGGTTTTGGCAAATGAATTAAATAATTGGAATTCGACTTCTGTCGGCGTATCATCAAAGATGGAAGAGACGATTTTCCCGATGCGAACAGCTCCAGCAGTATGGCTACTTGATGGGCCAATCATAACTGGTCCGATAATGTCAAAGACAGATTGAAAACGAAGTGAGTGCATCTGTTTCCCCTTACAAAGATTCTTATATCTATTATATCAAAGAATGGACCTCTGCGCTTATTTCCCTTATCAAAAGCTTAAAATGATTAAAGATAGTATAAAATAAGGTCTTTTGTGACAAAAACCTACTTAAAACGGTAAATATAAAACATTTTTGTAATATTTCTACATAAAACCGTTAAACAACGGTAACATTTAAAAGGTATCATAGATATATCCAATGGAAGGAGAATTTTTAGATATGTCATTAACAACTAAAAAAATTAAAACAACTATCGCAGGAGTAGCAGCTTTGCTTGCTTTCTTTGCTCCATCACTTGCATCTGCCCAAGAAACTGTAACTTACACAGTTAAATCAGGTGATACTCTTTCAGAAATCGCTGAGAAGTACAACACAACTGTTGAAAAATTGGCAGCAAAAAACAATATCAAAGATATTCACCTTATCTATGTTGACCAAGTTTTGGTTATCGAAGGAACAGCTTCTACTGTAGCTCCAGCAGCAACAACGGAAGAAACAGCTCCAGTAGCTACAGAAACAGTTGAAGAAGCTCCAGCAGCAACAACAACTTATGAAGCGCCAGCTGCACCTGCTCCTGCAGCTCCAGCAGCAGAAAGCAACACTGCATCAGCTTCTACTGTAAGTGGTTCTGAAGCAGAAGCCAAAGAATGGATCGCTCAAAAAGAATCAGGTGGTAGTTACACAGCTACAAACGGACGTTACATCGGACGTTACCAATTGACAGATTCATACTTGAACGGTGACTACTCAGCTGAAAACCAAGAACGTGTAGCAGCTGCCTACGTTGCAGGACGTTACGGTTCATGGACAGCTGCCAAGAACTTCTGGCTTAATAACGGTTGGTATTAAGAATACAAGAGCCCTTTAGGGCTCTTTTTTTGTTTCTCTAGAACAAAAAGCGTAACGATCTTCTCAGCAATGCTCTATTTGTATAATTCCAACGAAATTCTTCAAATTGTTTTAAAACTCAAATGGTATAAATAAGCTTATTATGTGTAAAAATATATCATATAATAAGCTTTTTCTTAATTCCAATGAAATAAAATACAGTTTTTTCTTGACAAACAAGGATGATAGGAGTATTATTTATACAATAATAAAGTATAAAAATAAAAGGAGGCTCTTCTATGAATAAAGTGAAGAAGGTGTTGATGACGATGTTTGGTTTGCTTATGTTTCCCTTATTATTTGCTTGTAGTAACACTCAATCCCAAGGTGTTGAAGCCATTAAGGCTAAAGGAAAATTGGTGGTAGCCCTAAATCCAGAGTTTGCTCCATTTGAATACCAGAAATTGGTTGATGGGAAAAATCAGATTGTAGGTTCAGATGTTGAGCTAGCCAAAGCCATCGCAAAGGAACTAGGTGTAGAAGTGGAGTTCTCTCCAATGAGTTTTGACAATGTACTGGCTAGTCTTGATTCAGGCAAGGCCGATCTTGCCATATCAGGTGTTTCTAAAACGGAGGAGAGAAGTCAAGTTTACGATTTTTCAATTCCCTACTACACTTCGAAAAATAAGGTTATCGTAAGAAAATCTGAATTAACGAATTACCAATCAGTCAAGGATTTGGCTCAGAAAAAGGTTGGAGCGCAGAAAGGTTCTATCCAGGAAACTCTGGCTAAAGAAACCTTGCAGGATTCTTCTCTCGTTTCACTTCCTAAAAATGGAGATTTGATAACAGATTTAAAATCAAGGCAACTGGATGCGGTTATCTTTGAGGAACCAGTGGCGAAAGGATTTGTAGAGAATAATTCAGACCTAGCCATCGCTGAGTTTGATTTTGACAATGACAAAGAAGATTCCTACGCTGTTGTGATGAAAAAAGACAGTAAAGAATTAAAAGAGGCGGTTGACAAAACCATCCAGAAGTTGAAAGATTCTGGGGAGTTGGACAAATTGATTGACGATGCTTTTAAAGCCTCTATCGAAAAATAGAAAGAAGGAAGAGAAATGAGTAAGGAAAAAGTTATTTTAGCCTATTCAGGTGGATTGGATACATCGGTTGCTATTACATGGTTAAAAAAAGACTATGATGTGATCGCTGTTTGTATGGATGTGGGTGAAGGAAAAGATTTGGAGTTCATCCACGATAAAGCTCTCAAGGTTGGGGCTATTGAGTCTTATGTCATTGATGTTAAGGAAGAATTTGCTAATGACTATGTTTTAGTGGCCCTTCAGGCTCATGCCTATTATGAACAAAAGTATCCCTTGGTATCTGCTCTGAGTCGCCCTCTTATTTCAAAAAAACTTGTTGAAATAGCTCATCAGACGGGGGCAACCACAATTGCCCATGGTTGTACAGGTAAGGGAAACGACCAAGTTCGGTTTGAAGTCTCTATTGCAGCTTTGGAGCCCAATTTAAAGGTAGTTGCGCCTGTTCGTGAGTGGAAATGGTCTCGTGAAGAAGAAATCCAATATGCCAAAGAAAACGGCGTCCCAGTTCCTGCTGACCTTGACAATCCTTACTCTGTCGATCAAAATCTTTGGGGACGTGCAAATGAATGTGGTGTCTTGGAAAATCCTTGGAACCAAGCACCAGAAGAAGCATTTGGAATCACATCTTCTCCAGAAGAGGCGCCAGACAGTCCAGAATTTATTGACATTGAGTTTAGCTGCGGGGTGCCTATCTCCCTCAATGGAGAGAAGATGAAAGTGGCGGATTTGATTCAAAAACTAAATGAAATTGCGGGCAAACACGGTGTCGGTCGTATTGACCATGTGGAAAATCGCCTAGTCGGTATTAAGTCAAGAGAGATTTATGAGTGCCCAGGTGCTGTGACTTTATTGGTAGCTCATAAGGAGATTGAGGACTTGACTCTTGTGAGAGAAGTGGCTCATTTTAAACCTATTATCGAAAATGAGTTGTCCAATCTCATCTATAATGCCTTGTGGTTTAGCTCAGCAACTCAGGCTTTGATTGCCTATATCAAGGAGACACAGAAAGTTGTCAATGGAACTGCAAAAGTTAAACTCTATAAGGGGAATGCCCAGGTAGTGGCTCGGAAATCTCCAAATTCTCTTTATGATGAAAATTTGGCGACTTATACTAGTGCGGATACTTTTGACCAAGATGCGGCTGTTGGATTTATCAAGCTTTGGGGGCTTCCGACTAAGATTTATTCAGAAGTTCAAAAAAATGTTGAGTAGTGACGCGATAGAAAGGGACGACAGGATATGTCGAAAAATACAAAATTATGGGGTGGTCGATTTGAAGGCACTGTGGAAGATTGGGTAGAACAGTTCGGTGCGAGTATTTCCTTTGACCACCAGCTGGCAAAATTTGATTTGATGGGCTCCCTAGCTCATGTTCAAATGCTAGGACAGACTGGCATTTTGAGCTTGGAAGAGGCAGAGCAGATCCAAGATGGTCTGCAAGTTTTGTTGCGAGATTTAGAGGCAGGAGAGCTTCATTTTGATATTGCAAATGAAGATATTCATATGAATATGGAAGTGTTGCTGACAGAGAAAATCGGTCCTCTGGCTGGGAAACTACACACGGCCCGTTCTCGGAATGACCAAGTTGCAACGGATATGCACTTATATCTAAAGGAGCAGCTTGGCCATGTCTTGGATAAGTTGGCGAATCTGAATAGTGTTTTGCTGGATTTGGCTGAAAAACATGTGGAAACCATCATGCCAGGCTATACCCATTTGCAGCACGCCCAACCGATTAGTTTTGCCCACCATCTCATGGCTTATTACAATATGTTCCAAAGGGACAGCGAGCGTTTTGCATTTAACCTGAAACATACGGACCTATCTCCCCTGGGTGCGGCTGCCTTAGCGGGGACAACTTTTCCAATCAATCGTCAATTATCGAGTGATTTATTGGGCTTCCAACAACCCTATACCAATTCCTTGGACGCAGTGAGTGACCGTGATTTTATCTTGGAATTTCTATCAAATGCCAGCATTTTGATGATGCATATGAGCCGTTTTTGTGAAGAAATCATCAATTGGTGCAGTTTTGAGTATCAGTACATTAGCTTGTCTGATAGCTTTTCAACGGGTTCGTCTATCATGCCCCAGAAGAAAAATCCTGATATGGCGGAATTGATTCGAGGGAAGACAGGACGGGTTTACGGGCACTTGCTTGAACTATTGACCGTCATGAAGTCTTTGCCTCTGGCCTATAATAAGGATTTGCAAGAGGACAAGGAAGGCATGTTTGATACAGTAGAAACGATTTTGAATTCTCTGGATGTGCTGGCAGGTATGCTATCGAGCATGCAGGTTAATCAGGCCAAAATGCAGCAATCCACAGAGAATGATTTTTCGAATGCGACCGAACTGGCAGATTATTTGGCTGAAAAAGGCCTTCCTTTTAGGGAAGCGCATGAAATAGTAGGAAAATTGGTTCTAAACTCTATCAAGCATGGTAAAAACATCCAAGATTGGGATTTGGAGGAGTTGCAAGCCTACCATCCCTTAATTGAAGAGGATATTTATATCTACTTGCGCCCAGAAACCGCTGTTCAGAGACGGAATTGCTTAGGAGGAACCGGCTTTGAGCAAGTGAAATACCAGATAGAACAAGCGAAGAAAGAACTTAAAGGGGAAAATTGATTCGTTTGTAAAGCAAGAAAGAGAGGTTGAGATGATTTATCAGCCTCTTTCTTGTCTTCTCCAACCAAGCGTGTTATAATGAATACTGCTCAAGCGACCTTCAATCGTTAAGCACACACGACCTTCAATCGTGAATTAGTCATTTCGTTTATCTTTTATTACGTCGTTAACTCGAAATGAGATGCAAGCTGAGCTTGTCTGATTTATAACCTCAATCAATCTCCCAGACTGATTGAGCGAACTCAAGTTATACCTGCGACTCGTTGCCTATCATATTTTCATTTTAAGATGATAGGCTAAAATGGTCTCCCAGACCATTTTACTCCTAAAAGCAAACGAAAAGACTATACTCAAAGAAATTCTATTGAAAGTCATAGTAAATAGAATGTTGAGGGGTATAAATAAACGAATAGATGGGAGACTTACCATGAGTGATAACTCTAAAACACGTGTTGTCGTGGGGATGAGTGGTGGTGTTGATTCGTCGGTGACGGCTCTCTTGCTCAAGGAGCAGGGCTACGATGTGATCGGTATCTTCATGAAGAACTGGGATGACACAGATGAAAACGGCGTCTGTACGGCGACCGAAGATTACAAGGATGTGGCTGCGGTGGCAGATCAGATCGGCATTCCTTACTACTCTGTCAATTTTGAAAAAGAGTACTGGGACCGCGTCTTTGAGTATTTTCTAGCGGAATACCGTGCAGGGCGCACGCCAAATCCAGACGTTATGTGTAACAAGGAAATCAAGTTCAAGGCCTTTTTGGACTATGCTATGACCTTAGGCGCAGACTATGTAGCGACTGGGCACTATGCTCGAGTGGCGCGTGATGAGGATGGCATCGTTCACATGCATCGTGGCGTGGACAATGGCAAGGACCAGACCTATTTCCTCAGTCAACTTTCGCAAGAACAACTCCAAAAAACCATGTTCCCCTTGGGATATTTGGAAAAGCCTGAAGTTCGCAGACTCGCAGAAGAAGCAGGACTTGCGACTGCCAAGAAGAAAGATTCGACAGGGATTTGCTTTATCGGAGAAAAGAACTTTAAAAACTTTCTCAGTAACTACCTGCCAGCTCAGCCTGGTCGCATGATGACTGTGGACGGTCGCGATATGGGCGAGCATGCAGGTCTCATGTATTATACAATCGGTCAGCGAGGCGGTCTCGGTATCGGTGGGCAACACGGCGGTGACAATGCCCCTTGGTTCGTTGTCGGAAAAGACCTGAGCAAGAATATTCTCTATGTTGGCCAAGGATTCTACCATGACTCACTCATGTCAACTAGCCTAGAAGCCAGTCAAGTCCACTTTACTCGTGACATGCCAGAGGAATTTACGCTAGAATGTACAGCTAAATTCCGCTATCGTCAGCCTGATTCTAAGGTGACAGTACATGTCAAAGGAGACAAGGCAGAGGTCATCTTTGCGGAACCACAACGCGCGATCACACCAGGACAGGCAGTTGTCTTTTACGATGGCGAAGAGTGTCTCGGTGGTGGTTTGATTGATAATGCTTATCGAGATGGACAGGTTTGTCAGTACATTTAGATTGACAAATTTTCTCAATTTGCTACAATAATAAAAGCAATAGAAATGATGGTCAAAGCTCATGGATGTTGCAGGCTTTTTTGTCCTGCACTCCTTACGAGTTTTGACTGTTTTTGTGTCGTTTAAGGGAAAGGATAAAAATGACTCAACAAGACTTTCGGACAAAAGTGGAAAATACAGTTTTTGGTGTTCGGGCGACAGCCTTGATTCTCCAAAATGGCAAGCTCCTAGTTACCAAAGACAAGGGCAAGTATTACACTATCGGTGGTGCGATTCAAGTCAATGAAAGAACGGAAGACGCGGTAGTCCGTGAAGTGAGGGAAGAACTGGGTGTCAAAGCTGAGGCTGGGCGACTAGCCTTTGTAGTTGAGAATCGTTTTGAACAAGACGGTGTTTCCTATCACAACATCGAGTTTCATTATCTGGTGAACTTGCTTGAATATGCTCCATTGACCATGCAGGAAGACGAAAAAACGCAACCTTGTGAGTGGATTGACTTGGATCAGCTCCAGAATATCCAGCTAGTTCCAGCCTTTTTAAAAACAGCTCTACCAGACTGGGACGGCCAACTAAGACACATCCATCTTGAGGAATAGGAGAGAAAATGACTTATAATTTTACGGAAGAATACGATATTATTGTAATCGGTGCGGGGCACGCTGGGGTAGAAGCATCTCTAGCAGCCAGCCGTATGGGCTGCAAGGTATTGCTTGCGACCATCAACATTGAAATGCTGGCTTTCATGCCTTGTAACCCTTCTATCGGAGGTTCTGCCAAGGGGATTGTCGTGCGTGAAGTGGATGCACTTGGTGGCGAGATGGCCAAAACCATTGACAAGACCTACATCCAGATGAAGATGCTCAACACTGGGAAGGGTCCAGCTGTCCGTGCCCTTCGTGCGCAGGCTGACAAGGAACTTTACTCTAAGGAGATGCGCAAGACCGTTGAAAATCAAGAGAATCTGACCCTTCGTCAAACCATGATTGATGAGATTTTGGTGGAAGATGGCAAGGTTGTCGGTGTTCGTACAGCGACCCATCAAGAGTATGCTGCCAAGGCTGTTATCGTGACGACAGGGACTGCCCTCCGTGGGGAAATCATCATCGGAGACCTCAAGTATTCGTCAGGTCCTAACCACAGTCTGGCTTCGATTAACCTTGCTGACAATCTCAAGGAACTGGGACTCGAAATTGGTCGTTTCAAGACAGGAACCCCTCCACGTGTCAAGGCTTCCTCTATCGATTACGATGTGACAGAGATTCAGCCAGGAGATGAAGCGCCAAATCACTTCTCCTACACTTCACGTGATGAGGACTATGTCAAGGACCAGGTGCCATGTTGGTTGACCTATACCAATGGTACCAGTCATGAAATTATCCAAAATAACCTCCATCGTGCGCCTATGTTTACAGGTGTAGTTAAGGGTGTGGGACCTCGTTACTGTCCGTCGATTGAGGACAAGATTGTGCGCTTTGCGGATAAGGAACGTCACCAACTCTTCCTTGAGCCAGAAGGACGCAATACAGAGGAAGTCTATGTGCAGGGTCTCTCAACCAGTCTGCCTGAGGATGTGCAGCGCGAGCTAGTTCATTCCATCAAAGGTTTGGAAAATGCAGAGATGATGCGAACTGGTTATGCCATTGAGTACGACATGGTCTTGCCTCACCAGTTGCGTGCAACACTTGAAACCAAGAAAATATCAGGACTTTTCACTGCTGGTCAGACAAATGGAACGTCAGGTTACGAAGAAGCTGCTGGTCAAGGGATTATCGCTGGTATCAATGCGGCTCTGAAAATCCAAGGCAAGCCTGAATTGATTTTGAAGCGCAGTGACGGCTATATCGGGGTGATGATTGACGATTTGGTGACCAAAGGAACCATTGAACCCTACCGTCTCTTGACCAGTCGTGCTGAATACCGTCTCATACTCCGTCATGACAATGCCGATATGCGTTTGACAGAGATGGGTCGTGAGATTGGTCTTGTCGATGATGAACGCTGGGCTCGTTTTGAAATCAAGAAAAATCAATTTGACAATGAGATGAAGCACCTAGACAGTATCAAACTCAAGCCAGTCAAAGAAACCAATGCCAAGGTTGAGGAGATGGGCTTCAAGCCGTTGACAGATGCAGTGACAGCCAAGGAATTCCTTCGCCGTCCAGAAGTTTCTTACCAGGATGTGGAGGCTTTCATCGGACCTGCAGCTGAAGAGTTAGATGACAAGATTATCGAATTGATTGAAACAGAAATCAAGTACGAAGGCTATATTTCCAAAGCCATGGATCAGGTTGCCAAGATGAAACGCATGGAAGAAAAACGCATTCCAGCTAATATTGACTGGGATGATATTGACTCCATTGCAACAGAAGCCCGTCAGAAGTTCAAACTTATCAATCCAGAAACGATCGGCCAAGCCAGCCGTATTTCGGGAGTTAACCCAGCAGATATTTCTATTTTGATGGTCTATTTGGAAGGTAAAAATCGTAGTATTTCTAAAACTCTTCAAAAATCAAAATGATACGTCGTCGGCTTCTTACAAATGAGTTCAAAGCTTGGCTTTGATTCATCTACAACCTCCCATAGTTCCCCGAACTATGGGAGTTAACTTGAGTTATGCTTTCGCCTAGCCTTCTAGTCTGATTTCGATTTTTATTGAGTTTCAATCTCAAAAGAAAGCATAGAAAAAACAGCTCCGAAGTGTACTGACCCCAAAAAGTTAGACAAATAATTATTGAAAGGATTTAGTTCTGT
>NZ_JAUMZR010000007.1:0-52131 GCF_030528045.1 Streptococcus sp. | reverse complement strand
GGTGGTTTATTTGTCTCGCACCTTGCGGAGCGAGACGGACTAATAGTCACATAATTAAAAAACTGTAAGGAGAACCTTACAGTTTCGTTTTATACATTTAAGACCTTGTCCAAGAATTCTTTTAGACGAGGGTGTTGTGGGTTGTCAAAGATTTGATCTGGAGTTCCATCTTCCAGGAATTCACCATCAGCTGTAAAGATAACACGGTTGGCCACCTGACGAGCAAATCCCATCTCATGGGTTACGATAATCATGGTCATGCCCTGTTCCGCCAATTCCTTCATAACATTCAGTACATCTCCAACCATCTCAGGGTCCAGAGCGGAAGTTGGCTCATCAAAGAGCATGATATCAGGATTCATGGCAAGTCCACGAGCGATAGCTACACGCTGTTTCTGACCACCTGAAAGGCTATCTGGGTTGGCATTAGCTTTGTCTGCAAGACCAACTTTCTCCAGCAACTCCATCCCCAATTTTTCAGCTTCTTCTTTGGTCATCCGTTTGTGTTCAATAGGTGCAAAAGTGATATTCTCCAGGACGGACATGTGTGGGAAGAGGTTGAAGTGTTGGAAGACCATTCCGACGTTTTCGCGAACATGGTCGACATTGGTTGATTTCTCAGTCAAATCATAGCCATTCACTGTGATGTGGCCACTCGTTACCTCCTCAAGAAGGTTAAGGCTACGGAGGAAAGTGGATTTACCAGAACCAGAAGGACCGATGATACAGACAACATCTCCTTCATAGAATTTAGTCGTAATGCCTTTTAAAACTTCGTTTTTTCCATAATACTTATGCAAATCATTTACATCAATTTTTAGTTTTGCCATTAACGAATCCTCTTTTCTAAGCGTTTCGCTAGTCTAGTCAAAAGCGTGATAATTACAAGATAGAAGATAGCAAGGATTGCATACATCTTGAAACTTTGGTAGTTACGGGCGATGATAATCTTACCAGTTTGGAAAAGTTCCACCAAACCGATAGCAGATACAATGGTTGTATCTTTGAGAGCGATAACGAATTGGTTGACAAAGTTTGGCAACATCAATTTAGTTGCTTGTGGCAAGATAATCTTACGCATGGTTTTTCTGTAAGAGATACCAAGACTGCGGCTGGCCTCCATTTGGCCAACTGGAACAGCTTGGATCCCACCACGAACAATTTCAGCGATATAAGCAGCTGCATTGAGTGAGAGGGCGATAGTACCAGCTACAAAGTCATTGATTGGACTTTGTTGGCCTGTAATCGACTCGATGAAGTTTGGAATACCCCAGAAGATGAAGGCTGCAAGAATCATCAATGGGATACCACGGATAACATCAACGAAAATCTCAGAGATCAGACGAAGAGATTTGTATGGACTAACGCTAAACATACCAAAGATAATCCCGATGACAATGGCAATTGCAAATGAGATAAGAGCTAGAGCAAGAGTGATTCCAAGTCCGCTAAGGAGTTGTTTGTAGTTATTTTGAAGCAAGCCCCAGATAGTTGTTTCGTCAACCGTACTTGTAGAGTTAGTTGAAGATTCGCTAGCTAGATACTTGTCAAGAATCTTTTGGAATTCACCGTTAGCTTTGAGGTTTGCAAGTCCGTTATTGAACATCTGAATCAATTCAGGGTTTGTTCCTTTTTTAACCGCAAAGGCAGTTTCACCGATTGGAGTTCCAGCGATTGGTGTTTTCAATTTTTGCCCTTGGCTGATAGAATATTTGAGAACTGGCTCATCATCCATCACGGCATCAATAGATCCAGTATTCAGACTGTCATACATTGATGCGCCATCTGCAAAGGTTTTAATCTTATAACCGTATTTGCTTTGGTTCTCAGTAAGGAAGGTTTGAGAAGCAGTCCCGTTTTTAACACCGACAGTTTTATCCTTGAGGTCTTCATAAGAAGCAATGGTGCTTGATTCTTTCACACCGAGAATCGTATTTGCTGTGTAGTATGATTCTGAGAAGTCGAAGGTTTCCTTACGGGCATCTGTTACAGACATACCAGCTATGATACCATCTGCTTGTCCTGCTTGAACAGCACTAATGGCTGCGTCAAATCCTGGGTTGGTAATTTCAATTTCAAAACCTTGGTCTTTGGCAATGGCCTTGATGAGGTCCATATCAATACCGGTGTATTGATTGCTTGAATTTTGAAAGACGAATGGGGCGAAAGATGAGTCACTGGCAATAATGTACTTGCTTTTCACTGGAGTAGCTTTTTGTCCAGCAGCAGTAGTTGTCGTTGGGCTTGCCGTTGTTGTAGAAGCTGTCCATTTTTGGATGATTTGCTCCAAGCTACCATCCTTCTTCATTTGGGCTAGGGCTTCATTAAACTCGGTAACCAAGTGTTCATACTTGCTTCCTTTCTTGACACCAAAGGCAAAGCTTCCAACAGCCTCACCATCCATATTGATGCTGAGATCTTGTCCTTGGTTAATCGCATACTCAATAACAGGTTTGTCATCCATGATGGCATTTACAGCACCAGCACTTAGACTGTTATTCATCAAATCACCTGTATCAAAGGTTTTGATAGAGAAACCGTATTTATCTTTTATACTTTCAAGGAAACGTTGAGCGGCAGTTCCGTTCTTAACTCCAACTGTTTTGCCGCTAAGTTCCTCATATTTCGTGATTTTATTTGTCTTTGTGGTAGCAATGACAACTTTTGTATCATAATAAGTATCAGACATGGTAAAGACATTTTCACGTTCTTTTGTTTTTGTCATACCTGCCATAATAGCATCTGCTTGACCTGACTGCACTGCATTTACAGCTGCATCAAAGCCAGGATAAGACATTTGGATGTTCCATCCTTTAATTTCTGCGACTTTATTGATAATATCAACATCAATCCCTTTATAGGTTTGATCTGAATCTTTAAACTCAAAAGGTGCGTAAGCTGTATCAGACACAATCTTAACAGTATCAGCTTTTGCCATACCTAGTGAGAAAATGGGAAATAAAATGAGCAAACATGCTAGTATTTTTTTCTTCATTTTTAGTCTCCTTTTCCGAATATTTTCCCATTATATCAGAAAATGAATGAAAAGGCAAATTTTATGGATTTTATGTAAGGAAATGTAACATGAATTACTCGCTCTTATCAACTTAGAGAAGAGTCTGAAAAGTAAATTTATGGTAAAATAGAAGGATAGAAAAATGCAGATGAGGCAATCATGATTAATAGAATTACAGATAATAAATTTAAACTAGTATCAAAATATGAACCTTCAGGTGATCAACCACAAGCGATTGAGCAGTTGGTTGACAATATCGAGGGTGGAGAGAAGGCTCAGATTCTGATGGGGGCGACGGGTACAGGGAAGACCTACACCATGAGTCAGGTCATTTCCAAAGTTAATAAACCAACTCTGGTCATTGCCCATAACAAAACCCTAGCTGGTCAGCTCTATGGGGAGTTCAAGGAATTTTTCCCTGAAAATGCTGTTGAGTACTTTGTGTCCTACTATGATTATTACCAACCTGAGGCCTATGTCCCTTCGAGTGATACCTATATTGAAAAGGATAGCTCGGTCAATGATGAGATTGACAAGCTCCGCCACTCTGCGACATCAGCCCTTCTGGAGCGAAATGATGTCATTGTCGTGGCTTCAGTCTCTTGTATCTATGGTTTGGGTTCGCCCAAGGAATATTCTGATAGCGTCGTTAGTCTTCGTCCAGGTCTTGAGATTTCTCGTGATAAACTTTTGAATGACTTGGTTGATATCCAATTTGAACGCAATGATATTGATTTCCAACGGGGAAGATTTCGCGTTCGCGGGGATGTGGTGGAAATTTTCCCAGCTTCTCGTGATGAACACGCTTTTCGAGTAGAATTTTTCGGGGATGAGATTGACCGTATCCGTGAAGTTGAGGCTTTGACAGGTCAGGTATTGGGAGAAGTGGATCATTTGGCGATTTTCCCTGCCACTCACTTTGTGACCAATGATGACCACATGGAGGTTGCGATTGCTAAGATTCAGGCAGAGTTGGAGGAGCAGTTAGCTGTCTTTGAAAAGGAAGGCAAACTGCTAGAGGCCCAGCGTTTGAAACAGCGAACAGAGTATGATATTGAGATGTTACGTGAGATGGGCTATACCAACGGTGTTGAAAACTACTCACGCCACATGGATGGTCGTAGCGAAGGAGAGCCTCCTTATACGCTTCTTGATTTCTTCCCAGATGATTTCTTAATCATGATTGATGAAAGTCACATGACCATGGGGCAGATTAAGGGCATGTACAATGGAGACCGTTCACGTAAGGAAATGTTGGTCAATTATGGTTTCCGTTTGCCTTCTGCCTTGGACAATCGTCCTCTCCGTCGGGAAGAGTTTGAAAGTCATGTTCACCAGATTGTTTATGTTTCAGCGACACCAGGTGACTATGAAAATGAACAGACCGAGACAGTGATTGAGCAAATCATTCGTCCGACAGGACTTCTAGACCCAGAGGTGGAAGTTCGTCCAACTATGGGACAGATTGATGACCTCCTAGGTGAAATCAATGCCCGTGTTGAAAAGAATGAACGAACCTTTATTACAACCTTGACCAAGAAAATGGCAGAAGACTTAACCGACTACTTCAAGGAAATGGGCATCAAGGTTAAGTACATGCACTCGGACATTAAGACCTTGGAGCGGACGGAGATTATCCGTGACCTACGTTTGGGTGTTTTTGATGTTTTGGTCGGAATCAACCTGCTCCGCGAAGGGATTGACGTTCCCGAGGTAAGCTTGGTTGCTATTCTAGATGCTGACAAGGAAGGATTCCTCCGTAACGAACGTGGCCTCATCCAGACCATTGGACGTGCTGCCCGTAATAGTGAAGGACATGTCATCATGTATGCGGACACGATGACTCAGTCTATGCAACGTGCCATCGATGAAACGGCCCGTCGTCGGAAAATCCAGATGGCTTATAATGAAGAGCATGGTATCGTTCCACAAACCATTAAGAAAGAAATTCGTGACTTGATTGCAGTGACCAAGGCAGTTTCCAAAGAAGAGGACAAGGAAGTCGATATCAATAGCCTCAATAAACAAGAGCGCAAGGAACTCGTCAAGAAACTGGAAAAACAAATGCAAGAAGCCGTCGAAGTGCTTGACTTTGAACTCGCAGCTCAGATTCGTGATATGATGTTGGAAGTGAAGGCGTTGGATTAGATAGGAGAAAACGAATGAAGATTACAGAAAATAATGAATTTCCATGCTGGGAGCAATATCCAAAAAAGAATCCCAAATTTAAATATGTTAGAGCTAAACTCAATGATAAAATTATTCCTGAGATTTCTCATGAAGATTTTAGAACACTATCTGACTTTCCTTTGATTTATATCTATATATCTCCTTTTCAAAGTGATGGAAGAAAGTATTATATTGGTCAGACTATTGATGTGGGTAGGAGAACTAAAGAGCATAGTGAAAAGTTAAAAAAAGAAAATTATGAACGTTTTAAAGAATTTATAAATGGTGAGTATATGAATTTGTAAAAAACGCTTATTATATTTATTGACTAGGGCAGTGTATGGTCAAATAGTTTATATAGAGGATGATAAACTAAGGGAGTTTTTGCTAAAAATATTTTCGGCTGACAAAAATTAATTGTTTATGAAATAGTATATTGATTTTTAACAAATGCAAGAAGCCGTCGAAGTGCTTGATTTTGAACTGGCATCTCAGATATGTGATATGATGTTGGAAGTCAAGGCGTTGGGGTAGTGAAGGAGAAAAATAAATGTATCTTACTATCAAACAGATGGAAAGCCCTGAAGAGATAGAAGGTAAATCCTTCGTTCATTGGCAAATGTGGAGAGAGGCTTATGATGATCTTTTACCTGCAGAATTTCAGGAGACGATGACATTAGAAAGATGTCGATTCTTTAGTCAAAAGTATCCAGAAAATACATTGATCGCGATGGATGGCATGAAGGTAGTTGGTTTTATCAGTTATGGAAACTTTCGTGATGAGACTATTCTGGCTGGTGAGATCATTGCCTTATATGTTTTAAAAGACTATTATGGAAAAGGTATTGCTCAGAAGTTAATGAAGGAAGCTTTGACGACTCTTGAACAGTTCTCTGAAATATTTTTATGGGTATTAAAAGAGAATAAGCGAGCCATTGCTTTCTATCAAAAAATGGGTTTTACTTTTGATGGGCAAGAAAAAATACTTGACCTTGGAAAACTTATCACTGAAATTAGAATGGTACGTAAGAAATCATCAAAATCTGAGAGTTAAATACTGGTAGAATTGCGATTTTGTTTTCAGATTACGCAATGAACAAACAATCACGTTTTAGAATATATTTTTAATGGAAAGAAGTTATTATGAAATTGAAAGAGACGAAGTATAAGAAGTCATCATGGTTAGATTCAGTACGTTTTTGGTTACAAGGGCATCGATTTGTCAAATTTATGCTTGATATTATCTTTTTTATCATCTTGTTCCTAGTTATAGAATTTACAACATCACAGAACAAAAGCATTCCAGCTGATTTTCGGTACAGAGAGCTCTGATTTCCCTTGCAATTGAATCTTTTTATCTTGGGTAATAGGTTCTATGCTCTCTTTTTGTCAGTGAAAACTGAAAAAGAGAGGACCCTTAAAAAATTCTGTGAACCCTTTATTTATATCAATATCCTTAGCTTCATTTTTCAACTGATTGGTGTGAGAAAAAGAGGAAGAGTTGTTCTGTCACCTTTGTTTTCACTGGAGTCATCCTATATCTGGTTTCCTATTGTCGTCTACCTTCTAGTCTTTATGTTAACTTTGGTAATCTTCTTTCTCTCTAAAGGTTCAAAAAAAGGAGTAGATGAAAATGAATATGAGTAGGCAAATGAAGTACAAGACAAAAGAAAAGTCTTCTTGGACTAAGAGGATTTTTCTTTGGATGGAAAGGCACAGAAGGATTGGTCAACTCATGGATACGAGTGTATTATTTGGATCTATGTTTGTATCATTTCTTGCCGCCTCTTACATTAGTTACCCATTACCGAACATAAACTATCTTTCCCCCTTAAGCTTCAATCTTATCTTTCTGATCTTATCAACCTATTTCCTTGTCTTTCGTTTTAGTAGTGATAAACTTCAGAAATGGCGTTACTTTTCATGGGGATTTATTAGGTTTAATGGTCTTCTTTTTCCCTTTCATCTCTTGGTAGGCCTGAATTGGCTAGGACGTCGTAAGTCAACGAATTTCCCTCCCATAATTTCTATGGATCCAGCCTATGTCTGGGTCCCTATTGTAAGTTATCTCATTTTCTTTTTCTTGGGGCTGGGCATTCTGCTTTTGATTATACAGATAGAAAAGAGAAGAAGGAGGCGCAAATGGAACGAAAGATTAAGAAACCAAAGAAGATCAAACAACAGAACAGACAAATGAGAAAAATCCAGAAAAAGTATTCTTTGATTGCTCATGTCCAATTGTGGATGGAAAGACATTCAAAGATTGCTTCTTTTATGGATGGTGGTATAATATTATTATCTATTTTTGGTATCATGTATGTGTTGTTCGGGACGTCACTTATCCCGAAACCATATCAAGAAATGTCCTATGTCTTGCCAATTATTATGAATTTTGTCTTTTTGGTGCACACACTCTATCAAGGTATTTTTAGAGATGGTTTTAGCAATAAGGCTTCAGTACAAGGATTTTTAAAAACTTTTCTATTCATAAACGGACCTATTTTTCTCCTCCACTTAATTGTTGGGGTGAAAGGGGGAATGTTAAAAAAATTTCTTCCCTATTATCTATCGATTATCGCTACATCTGGCTTCCAATTACTACCTATCTAATCTTTTTCATCATTCCAGCGATATTAATGGTCATTTTGAAATATAAGGACAAAAAGAGGAATAATCATGACAAAAGAAAATCTAACTAAGTTATTTTCATTTAAAACACTCTATTTGGCTTTGCTAGCTTTTGTGATTCTTCATTTGATCTTGTTAGTTTTTGGCCTATCCTTTACGCCGGTTTTGTGGAATAGTTGGTTTTTCATTCTTTGTTTGACTTTCTTAATCCATCCCTGGAGAATCTTTTATAGAATAAGAGATTTTCAATGGTACCACCTTATTTTTCAATTATTTAGTGGATTGGTTGCACTTTACCTTTGGTTTTCAGCATTTTTTGCTTTGTCAATTATGTTGGATCCAGCCATTCCCATCAACATAGACTATCACATACAAGGTAAGGAAATCATTATTGTTAGAGGTTTTGTGGTCCACAGTACCTATGAACATCATGAATTGATCAATCCCTTTATCATGAAGTCAGAAGTAAAATACAACGAAGATATGTTTTAATAATTTAGAAAGCGAGCAAATCTATGTCCCGTGCCCAATCAACTATTTTAACCAACATCTGTCTAATCGAAGATCTAGAAAATAAGCGAGTAGTCATGCAATATCGCTCTCCTGAAAACAATCGCTGGTCTGGCTATGCCTTTCCAGGAGGTCATGTTGAGAACGGCGAGGCCTTTGCCGAGTCCGTCATTCGTGAAATATACGAAGAAACTGGTCTAACGATTCAGAACCCCCAACTGGTCGGTATTAAAAATTGGCCCTTAGATACAGGTGGACGCTACATTGTCGTTTGCTATAAGGCGACAGAGTTTAGTGGAAATCTCCAATCCTCAGAAGAAGGAGAAGTATCTTGGGTGCAAAAAGACCAGATTCCAAATTTGGATCTGGCCTATGATATGTTGCCTTTAATGGAAATGATGGAAGCACCTGACAAGTCTGAGTTCTTCTATCGCCACCGTACAGAGGACGGCTGGGAGAAAGAAATTTTCTAGTCTTTTACCAAATAACCTAACTGATCCAAGGCCTCCTCGATATAGTGGAGGTCTTGTTGTGTCTCAGCTTCAACAAGGTGGTAATGAATGCCGCCTGTCAATTCAGAAAGGGGTCTAAAGTCTGAATTCTCGACTTGTTCCAGAAAGTGCTGGACATCTCGGCGGCAGGTGAGTTTGAGGTGGGTTTCAATTTCGCCATAAACGGGATGATCGATTAAGATATTTTGAACGCGTCCGCCATTATCTACAATGGCTAGAAGTTCCTGCCCGATTTCTTCCAGTTCATGTTTCATTTTAAAGAGTTTGTGGACGTAGGTGGTGGCATCATTTTCTTTGTAGATATAACCACGATTGGTGGATAGGATAGGAGCCCCATCTGCTCGGAGAATAGCGATGTCCTGTACAATAACTTGGCGCGTAACATGGAAGTGTTCAGCCAAGGTTTGACCATTGAGAGCTTTTGGTGCCTCTTTTAACAGTTTGAGAAGAGCTTGTTTGCGATCCTTTGTCATAGTTTTTCCTTTTAGCGACGTTTTCGAAGCACTTTATAGACAGCTAGTGCTAATGTATAGTCTATCATACTATGGACGATTGTGCCAAAACCAACTAGGACAAAGAGAACATAAAACATATTTTCAACATTTGTCCCTGAAGTAGCATAGAAGATGATACAAGCTATTACTTCAGCGATAGCATGAACAACACCCAAAACAAAGTTAAAAATCCAAGATGCCTTTGGTTTATCCAAGGTTTCAGGGAATTTCTTTAAGTACAAAGCCCCCAAAGTACCAAAAACAATGTGAGAGAAGGCACGGAGTACAATAACAGGCGGATAGCCTGCCATCAGAAAACCAAGACTAGAAGCAATAATCACAAAAGCAGCCATCAAAGGCGAAAGAAACATGGCGATAAAGATGGGGATATGACTTCCCAAGGTGTAAGAAGCCGGTGGGATAACGATTTTAAAAGGCATAATGATTGGAATCAAAATCGCTATTGCAGTGAGTAGGGCAGTCATGGTCATAAACTGCGTTTTTTCCGTATATTCATAAGAACCTCCATTTATCTGTATATACACAAGTATAGTACAATAAATCACCAATCAAGTCAAGAAGCATTATTGATTTTTCAGGAAAATTTGGTTAAAATGTGGTAAAGAATAATAGGAACTAAGGAGAAATTGTGATGATACTTTTTGTTTACCTAATCGTGGTAATCGTGATGATGTCAAAGCAGAAAAAAGAAGGGAAAGTAGTCTCAGGTTGGACTCGTTTCCTAGTTTATAGTTTATTGGTCCTTTCGATACTCTCTCTATTAGCAGATGTTTTGGCTCTTTCACTTGTCTTTAATCCCTTAGTAGGATTTTACTATATGGAAGTTATAGGAATCATGTTAGAAATTGTTCATTTTGTCAATATGATGATTGCTTTGGGTTTGATTTTATTGTCGGTAAGTATATACTTGGATAGTCAGAGAAACCAAGAACCAACTCCTCTTTCACATCATGTAGTGAGACTCGGTGTTCACATTTTTTTGATTATTCTCATGCTTAAAATATGAAAACTCCACTTTCATTATGAAAGTGGAGTTAATTTTTTATTTCTTCAAGGTTTCGAGACGTGGGACAATTGCTACTGTTAGAATGGAAGAAATGACAAGCTCGGCAATTGAGTTTGTAGAAATAACGGTTGCCAGGAGTTTTTGAATATTGCCGTCGAAGACATTTCCAAAAAGGAAGAAGATTCCACCGAGAACAAAGACGGTGTTGGTAAGGGAACCGAGAGCACCAGCAAAGATGAGACCCGTTCTGTTTTTTAATAATTTATAAACCAAGTAAGGTGTCAGCCCAATCAAAACGCGAGGGACAATAGCGATAATAGCAGAATAGATGTTTCCGTTCGGTACGAATGGTGAGAAGAGGTAGCTGGTTGGAAGGATGATAATCGTGTTTACCGTTAAGCTCAATAGTCCCATAAGAAAACCAAGTGTAACTCCAACTCGAGGGCCATAGATGATACTAGCAATAATGACTGGAATATGAACGATAGTTGGTTTAATTGGAAATGGGAAAAGGTTAAATAGGAGAGAACTCAAAAAGTGGATAACGAGCATAACTGCAAAAAAGATAGCAATTGGAGCAATGTTAGAGCGTTTGTTCATCGAGAGTTTCCTTTATTCTTTCTAAAATAGTATTCAGGTCAGCTAGGGCGCCTTTGCCGTGATCGCCACAGGCTAGTAGAGATTCTTTTGGAGAGATGATCTGATAACCATAGGTCTCTAATATTTTTAGATTAGCCTGAGTTGCCGGATGGTCATACATTTTTGTATTCATGGCTGGTGCGACTAACTTTTTGACGTGGTTTGGCAGGGCAAGCGCTGTGCTTGTCACCATGTTGTCAGCAAATCCGTGTGCTAGTTTGGCAATGGTATTAGCAGTAGCAGGAACAACAATAAAAAGGTCAGTCCTTTTGCCTAGTTCGATATGATTGACTTGATCAGGAGCAGGTTCCTTCATGACATCAAGGTGGACAGGATTTTGAGAGAGGACCTGTAGTGTCAACGGTTGGATAAACTGTCTCGCTGCCTCAGTCATTAAGACAGTGACATGATGGCCTTGTTTTTTCAAGGAACTGACTAGGTCAGCTGATTTATAGGAGGCAATGGAACCTGTCACTGCGATGAGAATATTTGCCATGGCTTTCCTTTCTATGAATCGTATGCTTGAATTTTTTCAAGCAGGAGGTTTGCTATTTCCTCTTTGGTTTGAACGGTTTGGAGTTGCTCTTTCTCAACAAAGATTGCTTGATGCTGGTTTGCTGAAATTTGAGTCAGGTCATTTGCAATGATCAAGTCTGCTTGGTTCTTGATAATACTCTTTCGTGCGATCTCAATGAGATAATCCTCAGACACATCAACCAGCAATTTAAACCCAATCAGATGAATGGCAGGATTCCATTCTTTGATCAGAGAGATGATTTTGGGTGTTTTTTTCAGGAATAAAACCTGAACCTCATCAGTTGAAGAAATCTTAGTCTGATGATTCTGCTTGTTTAAAAATTCTTCTAAATTAGAGCTAGCCTGAACTTCCTCAAGTCCCGTCATATAAACAGGAGTGTAGTCAGACACAGCCATTGAGTGGATTAAGACCTGATATTCCTTAACAAGTTCTTGCATCACAACTAGAAGGTCGTTGGTATTATTAATTTCTCGAATGCTTAGCTTGGGATGAGCTTCTGGCTTCAGAACCCGTTTTGTCGTAATCAAACAAACTTCATGCCCTGCAGCAAGCAAGGTTTCTGTGATGATTTTCCCCAAGCGTCCTGTAGAATGGTTAGTAATAGAGCGGACACTATCAATAGCTTCACTGGTACCGCCCGATGTGACTAAAATTTTCATAGGACTATTGTACACAAAAATAAACAGTAAGTAAAATGAAAGCGATAAAATTTTGCTAAAACAAAGCTACACTATAGTTTATAACTATAAAGCCATATAAAATTTTTCAAAGGGCTCTAAAAATCTTGACATTCAGGATATTTACGAACGTTTAGAGAGTTTATGGATGTTAAAAATCTTGTTTTGTGATATAATGAATTATCACATTAGAGGTTAGAGGAGTTTTGAATGAAAACAGATATTGAAATCGCGCAGAGTATTGAGTTGAAGCCGATCGTTGATGTTGTTGAGAAACTGGGTATTTCTTACGACGATTTGGAATTGTATGGGAAGTATAAGGCTAAACTCAGCTTTGATAAAATTCGTGCAGTCGAGAGCAATCCAGTTGGTAAATTGATCTTGGTTACTGCCATCAATCCAACACCAGCAGGTGAAGGAAAATCAACTATTACCATTGGTCTGGCAGACGCCTTGAACAAGATTGGCAAGAAAACTATGATTGCCATCCGCGAACCATCTCTTGGCCCAGTAATGGGAATTAAGGGCGGTGCAGCCGGTGGTGGTTATGCCCAAGTGTTGCCAATGGAGGACATCAACCTCCACTTTACGGGGGATATGCATGCCATTACAACAGCCAACAATGCTCTTTCAGCCTTGATTGACAATCACTTGCACCAAGGGAATGAACTAGGAATTGACCAACGTCGAATCCTTTGGAAACGTGTGGTAGACTTGAATGACCGCGCCCTTCGCCATGTGACCGTTGGACTTGGTGGCCCTCTAAGTGGTATTCCACGCGAGGATGGTTTCGATATTACCGTTGCTTCAGAAATCATGGCCATTCTTTGCTTGGCGACTGATATTGAAGACTTGAAACGTCGTTTGGCGAATATCGTTATCGGCTATCGTTACGATCGTACGCCAGTTTCTGTTGGTGATTTGCAGGTTGAGGGGGCTTTAGCATTGATTTTGAAGGATGCTATCAAACCAAATCTGGTTCAGACAATTTACGGAACACCTGCTTTTGTACACGGTGGTCCATTTGCCAATATTGCTCATGGCTGTAACTCTGTTTTAGCAACGACCACAGCCCTTCATTTAGCGGACTACACAGTTACTGAAGCTGGTTTTGGGGCAGACCTTGGTGCTGAGAAATTCCTTGATATCAAGACACCAAACTTGCCAACATCTCCAGATGCTGTTGTCATCGTCGCAACCCTCCGTGCCCTTAAGATGAATGGTGGTGTAGCTAAGGACGCTCTTACAGAGGAAAATGTAGAAGCAGTTCGTGCAGGTTTTGCTAACTTGAAACGTCACGTTGAAAATATTCGTAAGTTTGGTATTCCAGCAGTTGTTGCGATTAACGAATTTGTCACTGATACAGAAGCTGAAATTGCAGCCTTGAAAGAACTTTGTGATTCTATTGATGTGCCAGTTGAACTAGCAAGTGTCTGGGCTGATGGGGCAGAAGGTGGTGTAGCACTTGCTGAAACACTTGTCAAGACAATCTCTGAAAATCCAGCCAACTATACTCGTCTTTATGACAACGATCTTTCTGTTCAAGAAAAGATTGAAAAGATTGTTACTGAAATCTACCGTGGTAGCAAAGTGAACTTTGAGAAGAAAGCTCAAACGCAAATTGCCCAAATCGTTCAGAATGGTTGGGACAAATTGCCAATTTGTATGGCTAAAACGCAATATAGTTTCTCTGATAATCCAAATGCACTTGGAGCACCAGAAAACTTTGAAATTACCATCCGTGAATTGGTACCAAAATTAGGTGCAGGCTTCATCGTTGCCTTAACAGGTGATGTCATGACCATGCCAGGCCTTCCAAAACGTCCAGCTGCTCTTAATATGGATGTTGAAAGCGATGGAACAGTTCTAGGCTTGTTCTAGTAAATTGCAATTGATTTAAATGAGTTTGGAAAAGATTTCCAAGCTCATTTTCTTGTCTAGATATGAGGCGTTGTCGTTAGCTGATAATAGAGTTACTTTCTAGACGCAACCAGTCTAGGTAAAGATATTTTCTCTGATTTCTGATATAATAGAAACATTGACTTCAAGAGTAAGGAAGAGAAAATGAACGCATTATTGAATGGAATGAATGACCGTCAAGCTGAGGCGGTGCAAACGACAGAAGGGCCCTTGTTAATCATGGCGGGGGCTGGTTCTGGGAAGACCCGAGTTTTGACCCACCGTATTGCTTATTTGATTGATGAAAAGATGGTCAATCCTTGGAATATCTTGGCCATTACCTTTACCAATAAGGCTGCGCGTGAGATGAAGGAGCGTGCCTATGGCCTCAATCCAGCCACTCAGGACTGTCTGATTGCGACCTTTCACTCTATGTGTGTTCGTATCCTGCGTCGTGATGCGGATCATATTGGCTACAATCGGAATTTCACTATTGTAGATCCTGGTGAGCAACGAACTCTCATGAAACGCATTCTCAAGCAGTTAAACTTGGATCCAAAAAAATGGAATGAACGAACCATTTTGGGAACCATTTCCAATGCTAAGAATGACTTGATTGATGATGTGGCTTATGCTGCTCAGGCTGGTGATATGTATATGCAAATCGTAGCCCAGTGTTATACGGCCTATCAGAAAGAGCTTCGTCAGTCAGAGTCGGTTGACTTTGATGATTTGATCATGTTGACTTTGCGTCTCTTTGATCAGAATCCTGATGTTTTGACCTACTACCAGCAGAAGTTCCAGTACATTCATGTTGATGAGTACCAAGATACCAACCATGCCCAGTACCAATTGGTCAAACTCTTGGCTTCACGCTTTAAAAATATCTGCGTGGTCGGTGATGCGGACCAGTCCATCTATGGTTGGCGTGGGGCTGATATGCAGAATATATTGGATTTTGAAAAAGATTACCCTCAAGCCAAGGTAGTTTTGTTAGAGGAGAATTATCGTTCAACAAAAACCATTCTCCAAGCCGCCAATGACGTCATCAAAAACAATAAAAATCGCCGCCCCAAGAATCTCTGGACCCAGAATGCTGATGGGGAACAGATTATTTACTATCGTGCAAATGACGAACAAGATGAGGCTGTTTTTGTAGCCAAAACCATCGATGAACTTGGTCGTAGTCAAAACTTCCTCCACAAGGATTTTGCAGTTCTTTATCGGACTAACGCCCAGTCTCGTACTATTGAGGAGGCCCTCCTAAAGTCCAATATTCCTTATACTATGGTCGGCGGAACCAAGTTCTACAGCCGTAAAGAAATCCGTGACATTATAGCTTATCTTAACCTCATTGCCAATTTGAGTGATAATATCAGTTTTGAGCGCATTATCAACGAGCCTAAACGCGGAATTGGCCCAGGAACCGTTGAGAAAATTCGTGACTTTGCCAATATGCAAGACATGTCTATGCTGGATGCTTCAGCCAATATCCTGTTGTCTGGCATCAAAGGAAAAGCAGCCCAGTCAATTTGGGACTTTGCCAATATGATCTTGGATTTGCGAGAAAAACTGGATCAATTAACTATCTCCGAGCTGGTTGAGGCTGTTCTAGAAAAAACTGATTATATCGATATTCTCAATGCCCAAGCGACCTTAGAAAGCAAGGCAAGGGTTGAAAATATCGAAGAGTTCCTATCTGTTACCAAGAATTTTGACGACAATCCTGATAGTCAAGAAGAGGAAACAGGTTTAGATAGACTCAGTCGTTTCTTGAATGACTTGGCTTTGATTGCAGATACGGATACAGGCAGTCAGGAGACATCAGAAGTGACCTTGATGACCCTCCATGCAGCTAAGGGACTTGAGTTCCCAGTTGTCTTTATTATCGGGATGGAGGAGAATGTCTTTCCCCTTAGCCGTGCAGCTGAAGATCCAGATGAACTGGAAGAAGAACGCCGTTTGGCCTATGTCGGTATCACACGAGCAGAAAAGATCCTCTATCTGACCAATGCCAACTCTCGCTTGCTTTTCGGTCGTACAAATTATAACCGTCCAACACGTTTCATCAATGAAATCAGTTCGGACTTGCTCGAGTATCAAGGTTTGGCCCGTCCAGCGAATACTAGCTTTAAAGCCTCTTATAGCAGTGGTGGGATTGCTTTCGGTCAAGGTATGAGCTTAGCTCAGGCCCTTCAAGAACGGAAACGCAATGCTGCACCAAGCTCTATCCAGTCAAGTGGTCTTCCGTTTGGGCAGTTTACATCCGGAAATAAAAAAGATTCAAGTGATACCAACTGGTCTATTGGGGATATTGCTCTCCACAAGAAGTGGGGAGAGGGAACTGTTCTGGAAGTCTCTGGTAGCGGTGATACTCAGGAACTAAAAATCAATTTCCCAGAAGTCGGTCTGAAAAAACTCTTAGCTAGTGTGGCCCCAATTGAGAAAAAAATCTAATTTTCCATCCTTCTCACGAATAATAAAGTGAGGAGGATTTTTATGTACAGTATTTCATTCCAAGAAGATTCACTCTTACCTAGAGAAAGACTAGTAAAAGAAGGAGTAGAGGCTCTAAGCAATCAAGAGTTGTTTGCTATTTTGCTCAGAACGGGAACGCGTCAGGCCAATGTTTTTGAAATTTCCCAGAAAGTCTTGAACAGTTTGACCAGCCTAACTGATTTGAAAAAAATGACCCTGCAGGAATTGCAGAGTCTGTCTGGTATTGGACGGATTAAGGCCATTGAACTACAAGCAGTAATTGAACTGGGGCATCGTATTCATAAACATGAAACCCTTGAGATGGAAAGTATTCTCAGTAGTCAAAAGCTAGCCAAGAAAATGCAACAGGAGCTTGGCGACAAAAAACAAGAGCACCTAGTGGCGCTCTATCTCAACACTCAAAATCAAATCATTCATCAGCAAACTATTTTTATCGGCTCTGCGACACGCAGTATTGCTGAACCGAGGGAAATCCTTCACTATGCTTTGAAGCATATGGCTACCTCCGTGATTCTCGTTCACAATCATCCATCTGGTGCAGTATCCCCTAGTCGAAACGACGACCATGTCACTAAACTAGTCAAGGAAGCCTGCGAACTGATGGGAATTGTGTTCTTGGACCATTTGATTGTCTCTCACTCTGATTACTTTAGTTACCGTGAAAAGACGGATCTGATTTAAGATTGCACATGATCTTACTCAATCACTTTTAAAACATAGGAATCTACTTCTGCCATATTGATAACAGGAAGAGGTTTTATCGTGGGTACAAGTAAATTTTCTTGAACGATAAAGTTGACAATCGAATTGAAATCTTCGATTTTATAATATCTTTTTTTATGAATGAGAATATCTCTGTAAAAGTAAAGACTTGAATGAAATTTACTTTTTAGTTTAGCATCTGCCTTTTTACAAAATAGTTTTGCCTTTTTAGACATTTCTTCCAGCTGTTTTTCTTTTTCTTTTTGAGATAGTTTATCGAAATTCTCTTTATTCTTAGAAAAAGATTGGTAACTTTCCGCTGTTAAAAGTCTATAGAGATTAGAAAGATGAAAGCAAACCCTTAATTCTTTTTCATTGTTTGATAAGAAAACATTAGCTTCTATATCTCTCAAAATCTCATGAGTAGAAGGTATTTTAATTTCATTCATGATTAATAACCTATTTATAAGTCCTAGAGTTCGTTAACAACATAGTCAAATAGCATTTTATCTTTGGGACGATTCTCAAAGATAAATTCAGGATGCCATTGAACACCAAGATAAGGAAAGCCGTCCGTAGTGGTCACAGCCTCAATGATTCCATCTTTAGGATCATGTGCTACAACCTTAAGATTTGAGGCTAGATCTTTAATGCTCTGGTGGTGGAAGGAGTTGATGTGAGAGATTTCTCCATAGATTTCTCGGAGAATGGTATCAGGTTCCGTTACGAGGCGTTGGGTAGTGTATTCGGCTGAACAGTCCTGCCAATGATCGTCGATATCTTGGTGAAGCGTGCCTCCCATGGCGACATTAAAAAGTTGAGTACCCCTACAAACAGAGAAAATTGGTTTCTTTTGCTTAATCGCTTCTTTGATAAGTGCTAGTTCAAAAATATCTCTTTGAAGGTGGTAGTCATCACTATCAATAGCCTTTGGTTCACCATAGTATTTTGGATCAACATTTTGCCCACCCGTTAGGATGAGCTTATCAATGATACTGATGTAATAGGCAGCCATTTCTTGATCACCAATTGGTAGGATGATTGGAATTCCGCCAGCGTCCTTGACTCCTTCAATAAAGCCCTTTGCTGCATAGCTCATCATGATGTCATCATCTGGATGAGCTTTTTCATTTCCTGTAATCCCAATAACTGGTTTTTTCATAAATGCTTTCGCTTTCTAATCCTCTTTACGCATAAAATAGAGGAGGGTTTGGAGTTCGCTTGTCAAATCGACATACTGAACGACCACATCTTTTGGGAGGTGAAGGTGAACAGGGGAAAAGCTGAGAATACCTTTTATACCTGCATCAACCAAAAGATTGGCAACTTCTTGTGATTTAACACTTGGAACTGTTAGGATAGCAGTTTTGACATCTGCTTCTTTGATTTTTTCTTTAATCTGAGAGATACCATAGATTGGAATTCCATCAGGTGTCTGGCTTCCAACTTCTGGATGGTCATCTAGGTCAAAGGCCATGATAATTTTCATCTTGTTACGCTCGTGAAAGCGGTAGTGGAGAAGGGCATGGCCCATATTTCCGATTCCAACCAACATAACATTTGTAATTGAGTTATCATTTAGGAGATCAGCAAAAAAATTCATCAATTTTTTGACATCGTAACCAAAACCACGACGACCTAGTTCACCAAAATAGGAAAAATCCCGACGAACGGTCGCAGAATCGATTCCGATAGCCTCTGCAATTTGCTTGGAGTTGGCACGTTTGATTTTTTCTGCATGAAATCTCTTGAAAATTCGATAGTAAAGAGAGAGTCTTTTTGCTGTTGCTTTTGGAATAGCAGACTGTTTATCTTTCACAAAATCACAACCTTTCTATTCTTCTATTTTATAGAAACATTGTGAAAAAATCAACAAAAACAAGAAAAAACTAAGAAATTTCTTAGTTTTTATCTGAAAAATGAGCTTGTGATAGAAAACGGTAGAAATCGCCAACCAATCCTTGATAAATCACCTTATCATTCAGCGTTAAGGAGCTGATTAGGAGAGTATCAGGTAGTGTCACACAGCCTGATAGAGATAACATGAGCTCTTCGTAATCCTTATATTCAAGTGTACGTTCTACGTGATAGTTATCTTGATAGGTAAGTCGATACATAGTCAATTATCTTTCTTCTTTAGTGAAAATACCGCGTTCTACTAAACTGTCCATGAGGAAGTAGAATTTTTCCTGATGAATGTGGTGGTCTTCTGATTTAAAGATATTGACCAAACGAAGACCAGACTTGTCAGTGATGTTGAGTTTAGCACCTGTAAGGTCTTTATTGATGATGATTTTTAGCTTGAAACCTTCACCACTGTTGGGTACTTTTTCAAGTAGACGAGTTAGTTCGAAGTTTCCTACCTTTGTTTCAAAGAAAGTATTATCTTTCAGTGTGAACTTTTTGACAGATGGGCTAAGTGTGTAGTTGTAGCGGCAGTTTTGTAGTTTAATGGTTTTTTCGAATGCCATTAGATTAATCTCCAATAATATTTTTTAAGGTTTGTGCGAGTTGTTTCAGTTCTTCCTCAGTGTTAAGAGGAGAAAGACTGATACGGACAGATTCTGATAAACGATGCGAATCTGGTCCATAAAATGCTTCAAGCACATGACTGGTTTGCACAATACCAGAAGTACAAGCTGAACCGGTAGAAATTGAAATTCCTTCAAGATCTAACCGTAGTAAGAGCAAATCATTCTTTTGACCAGGGAAGCCAATGTTGACAACATAAGGAAGTTGGTGGTTACTTTCATTGAGATAGTAGTCGAGACCTGCAATTTCTTCTAAAAAAGTAGCTTTGAGTGCGCTTAGTTTTTGGTAATGCTCAACTTGGTCATTTAAATCCTCTTTGAGAGCAGCGACCATACCTACAATAGCAGCGAGATTTTCTGTTCCAGCCCGTTTCTTTTGTTCTTGGTCTCCACCGTGAAGGTAGGAATCAAAGTCCGCGGAAGAAGCATAAATAAAGCCAACTCCTTTTGGTCCATGGAATTTGTGGGCAGAAGCGCTGAGGAAATTAATTCCCAATTCCTCTGGATGAATAGGGATTTTCCCGATAGCTTGAACAGCATCTACATGATAAGCCGCAGAATGCTCTTTTAAAATACGTCCAATCTCAGCGATAGGTAAGAGACTGCCGGTTTCATTATTAGCATACATGGTAGAAACGAGGATGGTATCGTCACGTAAAGCTTCTTGAATTTGCTGGGCAGTTATTTCTTGATTTACTGGTTTGATGATAGTTGCTTCAAAACCAAAATGTTGCACCAGATAATCGATAGTCTCAAGTACAGAATGGTGTTCAATAGCTGTCGTGATGATATGTTTTCCACGATTTTGATGACGGAGACAATAGCCGATAATGGCTGTATTGTTACTTTCTGTACCGCCAGACGTGAAAAAGATATGTTGAGGTTTGGTTCCTAGTAAGAGGGCTAAGTCTTGACGAGCCTCTCGTAAGAGTTTACCAGCTTGTCGACCATGGCCATGAATACTAGAAGGATTACCATGAGTTTCTTGCATGACCTTGGTCATTTCTGCAATAGCTACTGCTGACATAGGAGTCGTAGCAGCATTGTCCAAATAAATCAAAGAATCACCTTATTTCTTTTTGTTGTAAGCAAAGAGTGGGCTGACTGGTTTTCTTTCATGGATGCGGACGATAGCATCTCCGATTAATTCGCTAGCAGTAATGTAACATACATTTTCTGGAGTTCTTTCTTTGGTTGCTACTGAGTCTGTCACGAGGATTTCTTTGATGTTTGTAGCGTCAAGAAGATCTGCTGCACCTTCAACAAATAAACCGTGACTGGATACTGCATAAATCTCAGTTGCGCCTTCACGTTCAACGATTTTAGCTGCTTCAGAGAAAGTACGACCAGTATTTAGGATATCGTCAATCAAGATAGCCTTCTTGCCTTCAACATCCCCAATGATATAGCCTTCGTTACGATCAGAATCATCTTGCGCGTAGTCAATGATAGCGATAGGAGCATCAAGGTATTCAGCCAAACTACGAGCACGTTTAACACCAGAGTTCTTTGGACTAACAACAACAACATCAGAACCAAGAAGTCCCTTATCACAGTAGTGCTTAGCAAATAGAGGAACAGTATAAAGATTATCTACAGGAATATCAAAGAAACCTTGGACCTGAACAGCGTGGAGGTCAAGCGTTAGAACACGGCTTACACCAGCTTTGACAAGCATATTGGCAACCAGTTTTGCAGTGAGGGGTTCGCGAGAAGAAGCGATACGATCCTGACGCGCATAACCAAAGTAAGGAAGGACAACGTTGATACTATGAGCACTTGCACGTACACAAGCGTCAACCATGATCAACAACTCCATCAAGTGGTTGCTAACGGGATAGCTGGTTGACTGGATTATATAAACATCGTAACCACGAACACTTTCTTCAATGTTGACCTGGATTTCGCCGTCAGAAAATTGACGAGAGGATAATTTCCCGAGAGGTACACCAACTGTATCCGCAATCTTTTGAGCGATTTCATGGTTAGAGTTTAGGGTGAAAAGTTTCATGTTGTTTCTATCTGACATTATAGACCGTCCTCTGTAAACTTTGCGAATCTTCTTTGAGAAAGTTTTGTTTTTCAAAGCCAGATTCTTTTATTTTTATCTTTTCTATTTTACCAAAAAAAGGAGATTATTTCAGCTTTTTTTCATGCTTTTAATAAAACGAATTAATTTTGAAGGAGCTTTCTGATAGGTTATCTGATTTTTATCTAAGTATCTCTGAAAATCTGCTTTCCCTTTTTCATGGTCAGTGACTTCAAGCTCGAGTTCATAGTCCGTCTGATCAAAGTAGTGACTTTCATCTAAGGCCATTAAACCAATTTCTGTTTTCGTTTCATAACGAAGGGTGGAAAGGCAGCCTAGAACAAGCCAGTCATGGCTTTCGATGCCAATCTTAGCGAGTTTCTCTAGAACGAGCCCTGGAGGTAGTTTTTGTTTTTCTAGGTATGATTCAGCTTCTGGAAGAGTTAGTTTCTGGTTGTATTCCATATTTCCTATACTTTGAGGTACTTTTAAGGTCAATTCCGCCCAATCTGAAAAGGTGCGAATGCGCATGGCAACCTTCTTTTCACGCAATTGGAAATCTGGTGTGTCAATGTAGTAGTTTTTCTGAAAGACGGGTTGGATATGGGAAAACTGTTTTTTTAGATGATCATATTCCTCTTTTTTCAGAAGTGTTTTCAATTCTATTTCTAAATGTTTCATTTTTTCAACCTTTTCTATATCTTTGAAAGCGATTTATGGTATAATGGACAATGTATTTATTGTATACGAATGTACTGAAAAAATCAAAGATTTTCGACAGAGCAATCAAACATTACAAGGGAGAAAGTATGACCATAGAATGGGAAGAATTTTTAGATCCTTACATTCAGGCTGTTGGTGAATTGAAGATTAAACTTCGGGGAATTCGCAAACAGTATCGTAAGCAAAACAAGCATTCTCCGATTGAGTTTGTAACGGGTCGTGTAAAACCGATTGAAAGTATCAAAGAAAAGATGGCTCGTCGAGGAATTACATATGCAAGTCTCGAACATGATCTGCAAGACATTGCGGGTTTACGTGTCATGGTTCAGTTCGTTGATGACGTGGAAGAAGTTGTTGCAATTCTACGTAAACGCCAAGATATGAGAGTCGTTCAGGAACGAGACTATATTACTCATCGTAAGGCTTCGGGCTATCGTTCTTATCACGTGGTTGTTGAGTACACGGTTGATACGATCAACGGAGCGAAGACGATTTTGGTGGAGATTCAAATACGGACTTTAGCCATGAATTTCTGGGCTACGATTGAACACTCGCTCAATTATAAATATCAGGGCGATTTTCCAGAAGAAATCAGGAAAAGACTGGAAATCACGGGCAAAATAGCCTATCAACTGGATGAAGAAATGGGTAAGATTCGTGATGATATCCAGGAAGCGCAGGCTCTCTTTGATCCATTGAGCAGAAAATTAAACGATGGTGTAGGAAATAGTGACGATACAGATGAAGAATACAGGTAAACGAGTTGACCTCATAGCAAATAGAAAGCCACAAAGTCAGAAGGTCTTGCATGAACTGAGGGAAAAACTAAAAAAACAACATTTTATACTGAACGATACCAATCCCGATATCGTGATTTCCATTGGTGGTGACGGAATGCTTTTGTCTGCCTTTCACAAGTATGAGAATCAGTTAGACAAGGTTCGATTTGTAGGTGTTCATACAGGGCATTTGGGATTTTACACAGATTATCGTGATTTTGAGCTGGATCAGTTGGTGACCAATCTTTTACTAGATACTGGTGCCAAAGTTTCCTATCCAGTCTTGAATGTCAAGGTAACGCTTGAAAATGGAGAAGTGAAAATCTTCCGTGCTTTAAATGAAGCCAGTATCCGTCGATCAGATCGGACCATGGTTGCGGATATCATCATTAACCACGTTCCGTTTGAGAGATTTCGTGGAGATGGAGTGACTGTTTCAACGCCGACGGGAAGTACTGCCTACAACAAATCCTTGGGTGGAGCTGTTTTGCATCCGACCATTGAAGCCTTGCAATTGACGGAAATAGCGAGCCTCAATAATCGAGTCTATCGCACTTTGGGATCATCAATCATTATTCCCAAAAAAGATAAGATTGAACTCTTACCGACACGCAATGATTACCATACGATATCAGTCGATAACAGCGTCTATTCATTCCGTAATATAGAACGGATTGAGTATCAAATCGACCATCACAAGATTCACTTCGTAGCGACTCCAAGTCACACTAGTTTCTGGAATCGTGTCAAAGATGCCTTCATCGGCGAGGTGGATGAATGAGGTTCGAATTTACCGCAGATGAGCACGTCAAAGTCAAAACCTTCCTCAAGAAACACGAGGTTTCTAAGGGACTTTTGGCTAAGATTAAGTTTCGAGGCGGGGCTATTCTGGTCAATGGCCAACCTCAAAATGCGACTTATCTCTTAGATGTTGGAGACAGGGTTACTATTGATATTCCAGCAGAGGAAGGATTTGAGAGCCTTGAAGCTATTAATCGACCACTCGATATCTTGTATGAGGATGACCATTTTCTGGTTTTGAATAAACCTTATGGAGTAGCTTCCATCCCCAGTGTTAATCATTCCAATACCATTGCCAATTTTATCAAGGGCTACTATGTCAAGCAAAACTATGAAAACCAGCAAGTTCACATCGTGACTAGGCTTGATAGAGATACTTCTGGTTTGATGCTTTTTGCCAAACACGGATACGCTCATGCACGTTTAGACAAGCAACTGCAACGAAAGTCTATCGAAAAACGTTACTTTGCTTTGGTTAAAGGAGCTGGTGTCTTGGAGCCTGAAGGGGATATTATTGCCCCGATTGCGCGTGATGTGGACTCCATTATCACAAGACGGGTTGCCAAGGGTGGGAAATACGCCCATACATCATATAAAGTTGTAGCTTCTTACGGAAATATTCACTTGGTCGATATTCAACTGCATACTGGACGAACTCATCAGATACGAGTGCATTTTTCTCATATCGGTTTTCCTTTGTTGGGAGACGATCTCTATGGAGGCAGCCTAGACGACGGTATTCAGCGCCAGGCCTTGCATTGTCATTATTTATCTTTTTATCATCCTTTTCTAGAGCAAGATTTGCAGCTAGAAAGCCCCTTACCGGATGATTTCAGCAATCTTATTACTCAGTTATCAACTAATACTCTTTAAAACTTATTTGGAGTATAATTTATTTTCTTAAAGGAGAAAACTCATGGAAGTTTTTGAAAGTCTCAAAGCCAACCTGGTTGGCAAAAATGCTCGTATCGTTCTCCCTGAAGGGGAAGAGCCACGTATTCTTCAAGCGACAAAACGCTTGGTAAAAGAAACAGAAGTAATCCCTGTTTTGCTTGGAAATCCTGAAAAAATTAAAATTTATCTTGAAATTGAAGGAATCATGGATGGTTATGAAGTCATTGACCCTCAACACTATCCTCGATTTGAAGAAATGGTTGTTGCTTTAGTAGAGCGTCGTAAGGGTAAAATGACTGAAGAAGAAGCGCGCAAAGTTTTGGTTGAAGACGTCAACTACTTTGGTGTGATGCTAGTCTACTTGGGCTTGGTTGACGGTATGGTGTCAGGAGCAATTCACTCAACCGCCTCAACAGTTCGCCCAGCCCTTCAAATCATCAAAACTCGTCCAAATGTAACTCGTACGTCAGGTGCCTTCCTCATGGTTCGTGGTACGGAACGTTATCTATTTGGTGACTGTGCTATTAATATCAATCCAGATGCAGAAGCCTTGGCTGAAATTGCTATCAACTCAGCAATCACAGCTAAAATGTTTGGTATTGAACCTAAAATTGCTATGCTAAGCTATTCTACTAAAGGTTCAGGATTTGGTGAAAGTGTTGATAAAGTAGTGGAGGCTACTAAAATTGCTCACGACTTGCGTCCCGACCTTGAGATTGATGGTGAGTTGCAATTTGACGCTGCCTTTGTTCCTGAAACTGCAGCTCTTAAAGCTCCAGGAAGTAATGTAGCAGGTCAAGCAAATGTCTTTATCTTCCCAGGTATCGAAGCAGGAAATATTGGGTACAAGATGGCAGAACGTCTCGGTGGTTTTGCGGCTGTCGGACCTGTTTTACAAGGTTTGAACAAACCTGTTAACGACCTTTCTCGTGGATGTAATGCAGACGATGTGTACAAGTTGGCCCTTATCACAGCAGCTCAAGCAGTTCATCAATAAGATTTAGTCCTCTTTCCCATGGGAAGAGGCTTTTTAGTACTGAGAAAAGGACAGTTAGAAGCTTCTATGTTATACTAGATATATGTTAGATTTGAAAGAATACGGTATCGTCATGTGGCCAGAGGAGAAGATCATTTCATTTCGTGAGAAACTCCTCAAATGGTATGATGAAAACAAGCGAGATCTACCTTGGCGGAGAAGTAAAAACCCTTACCACATCTGGGTATCTGAAATCATGCTCCAGCAGACCAGAGTGGATACAGTTATTCCATACTACGAACGATTCTTGGACTGGTTTCCAACTGTTGAAAGTCTGGCGAATGCCCCTGAGGAGCGTTTGTTGAAGGCTTGGGAGGGATTAGGCTATTATTCTCGAGTGCGCAATATGCAGACTGCAGCCCAGCAGATTATGGCTGACTTTGGTGGTCAATTTCCAAACACCTATGAAGGAATATCTTGCCTGAAAGGGATTGGCCCTTATACTGCGGGAGCTATTTCCAGTATCGCTTTTAATTTGCCTGAGCCAGCGGTCGATGGCAATGTCATGCGAGTTTTGGCACGCTTGTTTGAGGTTAATCATGATATCGGAGTTCCCAGCAATCGAAAGATTTTCCAAGCTATGATGGAAATCTTGATTGACCCGAAACGACCGGGTGATTTTAACCAAGCTCTGATGGATTTGGGCTCTGATATAGAGGCTCCAGTTAACCCTCGACCAGAAGAAAGCCCTGTTAAGGACTTTAGCGCAGCCTATCAGAACGGAACTATGGATGTATATCCGATTAAAGAACCCAAGAAAAAGCCCCTCCCAATTTATCTCAAGGCTTTGGTTGTGCGCAATGACCGTGGGCAATATTTACTAGAGAAAAACGAAAGCGAGAAACTACTAGCTGGTTTTTGGCATTTCCCATTGATTGAAGTTGATGATTTCTCAAGTGATGACGATCAGCTAGATCTCTTTTCTCAAGTCAAAGAGGAAAGCAGAGTATTTGGGCCAAGTCCTCAAGAAAACTTTGAGCAAGATTATGATTTAGAAGTGAATTGGTCCCAGCAAGTATTTGATCAAGTCAAGCATGTATTTAGTCATCGGAAATGGTACATTCAAATCCTAGTTGGTCAAGTGTTGGAAACAAAACAGTTTCCAGACAGAGAAATTCGTTGGGTTTCTCCTCAGGAGTTTTCTGATTATCCACTTGCGAAACCTCAACAAAAAATTTGGCAGGCTTATAAAACAACTCTTGAAGATGAAGGCTTACAGTAGCCATTTGTGCCTTCTTTACATTTTTTTGTTATAATAGATAGAGAAAAGGTGATAAAATGAAAAAAATATTAATTGTAGATGATGAGAAACCAATCTCAGATATTATTAAGTTTAATATGGCCAAGGAAGGTTATGAAGTTGTTACAGCCTTCAATGGTCGTGAGGCAATCGAGCTATTTGAAACAGAGCAACCAGATATTATTATCCTTGACTTGATGCTACCTGAAATCGATGGTTTAGAAGTTGCTAAAGCTATTCGTAAGACTAGTAGCGTGCCGATTATCATGCTATCAGCTAAGGATAGCGAGTTTGACAAGGTTATTGGTTTAGAGTTAGGTGCAGATGATTATGTTACAAAACCTTTCTCAAACCGTGAGTTGCAGGCTCGTGTCAAGGCTCTGCTTCGTCGTACAGACCTGGTTTCTGTGGATAGCCAAGAGTCTGATGAGAAGAAAACGCAGCCTTTACAAATTGGTGATTTGGAAATCGTTCCAGATGCTTACGTGGCGAAGAAATATGGTGAGGAGTTAGAATTGACCCACCGTGAGTTTGAACTCTTGTATCACTTGGCGTCTCATATTGGTCAAGTGATTACACGTGAACACTTGCTTGAGACTGTATGGGGTTATGACTATTTTGGTGATGTTCGTACAGTGGACGTGACCATTAGACGCTTGCGTGAAAAAATCGAAGATACTCCAAGTCGTCCAGAGTACATTCTCACACGTCGTGGTGTTGGATACTATATGAGAAATAATGATTGAAGATATTAGACAAACTATTCTGACCAGCGATTTTATCTTTATCCTGATTTTACTTGGCTTTATCCTGGTGGTGACCTTGCTGTTACTGGAAAATCGTCGCGATAATATCCGTCTGAAGGAGATAAATCAAAAGGTTAAGGACTTGATTGCAGGTGATTATTCTCAAGTTTTGGACTTGCAAGGAAGTACAGAAATCACCAATATCACCAATAATCTGAACGATTTGTCAGAAGTTATTCGTTTGACCCAAGAAAATCTGGAACAAGAGAGTAAACGATTGAACAGTATTCTTTCTTACATGACAGATGGCGTTCTTGCGACCAATCGTCGTGGCCAGATTACTATGATCAACGATATGGCAAAGAAACAGCTCGGTGTGCAGAAAGAAGATGTTCTGAATAAAAGCATCCTCGAATTACTCAAGATAGAAGATGAGTATGAGCTGCGTGATCTGATTACACAGATTCCTGAGTTGACGATTGACTCCCAGGATGTAAATGGTGAATACCTAAGCCTTCGTGTACGTTTTGCTTTGGTTCGCCGTGAGTCAGGTTTCATCTCTGGTTTGGTTGCCGTTTTACATGATACGACCGAGCAGGAGAAGGAAGAGCGTGAGCGAAGACTCTTTGTTTCGAACGTGAGTCACGAGTTGCGAACTCCTTTGACCAGTGTTAAATCTTATCTTGAAGCCTTGGACGAGGGAGCTCTGTATGATCCTGTTGCTCCTGATTTTATCAAGGTTTCACTCGATGAAACCAACCGTATGATGCGGATGGTAACAGATCTCTTGCATCTCTCTCGTATTGATAATACGACAAGTCAGCTAGATGTGGAATTGATTAATTTTACAGCATTCATCACCTTTATTCTCAACCGCTTTGATAAGATGAGAAGTCAGGATGACGAGAAAAAATATGAGCTTGTCAGAGATTACCCTATTAATTCAGTTTGGATCGAGATTGATACCGATAAGATGACTCAGGTGATTGATAATATTCTTAACAATGCCATCAAGTACTCACCAGATGGTGGGAAAATCACTGTCAGCATGAAGACCACAGATGACCAGATGATTTTATCCATCAAAGACCAAGGTCTAGGTATTCCAAAGCAAGATTTGCCTAAGATTTTTGACCGTTTCTACCGTGTGGATCGTGCAAGAAGCCGTGCCCAAGGTGGAACTGGTCTAGGTCTGGCGATCGCCAAAGAAATCATCAAACAACACAATGGCTTTATTTGGGCCAAAAGTGAATACGGTAAGGGATCGACCTTTACCATCGTGCTCCCTTATGATAAGGATGCCGTAAAAGAAGAAATATGGGAGGACGAAATAGAAGACTAGAATGAGTGAAAAAGGCTTTAAATACAGTATTTTAGCGTCAGGTTCCAGTGGAAATTCCTTTTATCTGGAAACCCCAAAAAAGAAAATCATAGTGGATGCAGGCTTATCTGGTAAGAAAATTACTAGTCTGCTAGCTGAAATCAATCGCAAACCTGAAGATCTGGACGCGATTTTAATTACGCATGAGCACTCAGACCATATCCATGGAGTCGGTGTCTTGGCTCGCAAATATGGCATGGATCTTTACGCCAATGAAAAGACATGGCAGGCCATGGAAAATAGTAAGTACCTAGGCAAGGTGGACTCTTCGCAAAAGCATATCTTTGAAATGGGTAAAACCAAAACCTTTGGTGATATCGACATTGAGAGTTTTGGTGTGAGCCATGATGCGGCAGCACCACAGTTTTACCGATTTATGAAAGACGACAAGAGCTTCGTCATGCTGACCGACACAGGTTATGTTAGTGATCGTATGGCAGGAATTGTCGAGAATGCGGACGGCTACCTCATCGAGTCCAACCACGACGTGGAAATCTTACGAGCTGGATCTTATGCTTGGCGACTCAAACAGCGTATCCTATCTGATCTCGGTCACCTTTCTAACGAAGACGGAGCTGAGGCCATGATTCGTGCAATGGGAAATCGAACCAAGAAAATTTATCTTGGTCACTTGTCCAAAGAGAACAATATCAAGGAGCTGGCTCATATGACTATGGTCAACCAGCTAGCGCAAGCTGATCTGGGAGTCGGAGTAGACTTTAAAGTTTATGATACTTCACCAGATACCGCAACTCCATTAACAGATATATAAAAAGAAGGCGAGTGCCTTCTTTTGTTTTGTACTTTGTCAGGGTTTTAGTGTGGTATAATGATAAAAATAACTAAAGGAGCAGCAGTGTGAAGAGAAAATGGTTATTAAAGGATTACTATGACACAACGATTATCATACTTGCATTGATATCCGTTGTCCTTGTTTTGATTGGATTTGCTGAGATAATTGATTTGGATAATCCACCCTACAGTATTATTGACTTGCTACTTTGGTTTATTTTTGTGGTGGATTATGGTTGGCGGTTCTTTTCAAGTAAAGAAAAATGGAGATTTATACTTGAAAATATATTCGACTTGCTAGCTATCCTTCCTTTAAATGCTATTTTTACAGTATTTCGATTAGGGCGTATCTTCCGATTATCAAGGCTGACAAAATTACTGAATCTAACTCGTCTTTTAAGAGTAGTTGGATTAACTGGCAAGTTGGAAAAGAAAGTTGGAAAACTCTTACGAACAAATGGCTTACTTTATATTTTCTATCTCAATTCCTTTATTGTACTGGTAGGTAGTTCAATTTTATCTGTTGTTGAAGAAAAATCATTCTCAGATAGTCTTTGGTGGGCACTTGTAACTGTAACGACTGTTGGTTATGGAGATATTGTTCCTGCGTCGTTTTTTGGGAAGTGGTTAGCTGTTTTACTAATGCTCGTTGGTGTTGGCACAATAGGGATGTTAACAAGTGCTTTGACAAACTTTTTTGTAAAGGATAATCCAGATGAGCAGATAAAACTAGATAAACTCCAAGACGAATTAATAACTCAAAGAATGTTACTAGAGAAACAATCTGAGAAGATAGAAGAACTACATAGAATGATGCAAGTCTTGCTTGAAAAAAAGTAATTTAGACAATACAAAAACCACTCGATGAGTGGTTTTTTTACAATCCAGCAAAGTCCTTGATTTCTTGTGCGGACATAGAAGAGTCGCAACGGACATTGATTTGGCCATCTGCAATGTGAACAAATCCTGGTACGGTTGGAATGCCATAACGTGAGCGGAATTCTTGCAATTCATTGAGTTGGCTTGGTTCTTCACTGTTGATGAAGTAGATGTGGGCTTTGGTTTCAGCTACGACACCTGCCAATGTGCCTGCAAATTTACGGCAGTAAGGGCAAGTTTTACGGGCAATAAAGAAGGTTGCTGTTTCTTTATCATCGAGTGCTTCTTGTGCACGCGCAACTGTAGTGACTTCAAGATCTTTGATGTTTTCTAAAAATTGTTCCATGAGATTACCTCGCTTTCATTGATAAGTCTAGTATGCCATAAAGTTTCTAAAAATGCTTAGATTTGATACGAAAAAAAGATGAGATTGGTTGGTCTCATCTTTTATAATTTCTTATTTAACAAAAGCATTGATTTCTGATTCGATGTTGGCAATCTTAGCTTGTGAATCTTCATTACTTTCACCCACAACGGCAATGTAGAATTTGATTTTTGGTTCAGTACCAGAAGGGCGAATAGCAATCCATGAACCGTCAGCAAGTGTATATTTCAACACATCACTTGGAGGAGTTGTCAAGTTTGTAACAGTACCATCAGCAGCAGTAGCAGTTTGAGCCTTGAAGTCTTCTACGACAGTGATAGCTGTTGCGTTCCATTCTTTTGGAGCATTGTCACGGAACTTAGCCATGATTTCCTTGATTTGTTCTGCACCATCAACACCAGAAAGGGTAACAGAGATAGTCTTTTCAGCGTAGTAGCCGTATTCTTTGTAGATTTCTTCGATACCGTCAGCAAGTGTCAAACCACGTGAACGGTAGTAGGCAGCAAGCTCAGCAACGACAAGAACGGCTTGGATAGCATCTTTATCACGTACGAATGGTTTAATCAAGTAACCGAAGCTTTCTTCAAATCCCATCATGTAAGTGTGATTGTGTTTTTCTTCGAATTCTTGGATTTTCTCTGCGATAAATTTGAAACCAGTCAAAACGTTGAACATGGTTGCGCCGTAACTTTCAGCAATCTTGGTTACCAAGTCAGTTGATACGATGGATTTGCAGAGAGCTGCATTTTCAGGAAGAGTTCCAGCATTTTTGTGGGCTTCCAAGATGTATTTAGCCATGATAGCGCCGATTTGGTTACCTGAAAGGTTGAGGTAGCTTCCATCTTTTTGAAGGACTTCAACACCAACACGGTCAGCGTCAGGGTCAGTTGCAACAAGCACATCCGCACCAACTTGACGACCAAGTTCTTCAGCAAGGGCGAAGGCTGCTTGGCTTTCTGGGTTTGGAGATTTTACAGTTGAGAAGTCAGGATCAGCAGTTGCTTGTGCTTCAACAACTTGAACAGAGTCAAATCCTGCTTGAGCAAGAGCACGACGAGCCAACATTTCACCCGTACCATGAAGTGGTGTGTAGACAATCTTCATGTCTTTACCAAATTCTTCGATCAAGGTTGGGTTGATGTTTACGTCTTTAACTTCTTTAAGGTATTCTGAATCAACAGCTTCACCAATGACTTCAATCAAACCAGAAGCTTTTTCCGCTTCTACATCGGCAACTTCCACAGCAAATGGATTTTCAATAGCGCGGATGTAAGTAGTCAAAGCGTCCGCGTCATGTGGAGGCAGTTGCCCACCGTCTTCACCGTAAACCTTGTAACCGTTAAATGGTGCAGGGTTGTGGCTGGCAGTAATCATGATACCTGCAAAGCAGTTGAGGTGACGAACTGCAAATGAGAGTTCTGGAGTTGGACGGAGGCTTTCAAATACGTAAGATTTGATACCGTGTTTAGCAAGAACTGCCGCAGATTCAAAGGCAAACTCAGGTGAGAAGTGACGGCTATCGTATGCAATTGCTACACCGCGTTCTTTTTCATTTCCACCTTTTGACTCAATCAAACGAGCCAAACCTTCAGTTGCTTGACGAACAACATAGATATTGATACGATTTGTACCAGCACCGATCAAACCACGCATACCAGCAGTACCAAATTCAAGATTGGTATAAAAGGCATCTTCTTTTGTTTTTTCGTCCATGTTTTCTAAATCTTGGCGAAGGTAGTCTGGAAGGTCAGCAAAATCAACCCATTTTTGATAATTTTCTTGGTAAGTCATAGAGTGTCTCCTTTGTTTATTTGCTTTAATCGCTTTCATTATATCACGATTTGACATTTTAGTAAAACGTTAGCATAATTTAAAATGTAGGAAATTAACTTTTGCTTTTTTGCGGGAAAATGGTGGGGACTGTGCTAACTTATACTAAGTTAGGGATGAAAATCAATTATCTAATTTTTTAAAATATTAAAAGCTTATAGTATTTTTGTGGAATTATTAAATAAAGTAAATCGTCAATATTGTTATATTCTATTCTTTTTATAAAGAATTCTTTAATGTATCAAATGAACATATAGAAAAATTTAAGTTAAAACTCTATAAATTTAAGATATTTTGAAAATATCTGATTTCTGTTTTGATTTTTATTCTGCGTATGGTAAAATATAGTAAATCATTAAAGGAGAATCCATTATGAAAAAAATCCTTAAGCATTCTGCCTTGCTTTTATCAGCTTTAGCACTGGTTGCCTGTGGAGCTCAAAAAAAAGCAAGCGACAATGGCACAGCTTCAAACTCTAACTTTGAGGTTTCTGTAAAAGACGGTATGTATGTATTGCCTAAAGATGAGGATTCATCATCAACATACCTTGCACTTCAAGTCGAAATCAAGAACAATCGCGATAAACAGTTTAGTTTTACTAACCAAGATATCACGCTTTATAATGAAAAGGATGAAAAATTACAACCAATTCAAGTTTATGAAAGCGACAGTAAAACTAAATTTATGTCATATGGTGACAGTCTTTCTAAAGGAAAGAGCGTTGCTGGTTATGTAGTGTATGAAGTCGATAAGAATGCTAAGTATGAACTTCACTTTGCACCTAGCTTTTACGATGACATCAAAGAAAATTCTAAAAAGAATAACGATGTAGCAATCAAGGTGGACCCAAGTCAGTATGAAGATCATATTGATGAAGCGAAAGATGTAATGAAAAAATATGTCGATGCTGTTTACCTTAATGGGGAAAGTTCTGGTGGTGGAACGAACCTAAGTGCTACTGATAATAAGTCACAAGTTGTTGCGCTTGCTGATGATAAAAAATCTTCTGATAATAGTGCTGAATTCACAAACGATGCGAAAGCTGATAAAGAAGAGTTTATCAAGAAATTTACAGAATCATTCGGAAAAGGCTTCTATAACTACAAACCGTCTGATTCAGAACTTAGAACATTCGCAGATGCTTACATCAAAGCAAATGCTAAGAGAGCAAAAGTTGATTACAAGGTGAAGACATACTTGCCAGACTATGCTGTTGTTTATGTTCGACCAGAAACAATCGACTTGGATAACTTGAATGTTTATGAATTGAGCCGTAAATTCTACGAAGAAAACAAAGGCAAATATAGCAACTACTCAGAAGCTATGAAAGCTGGTGAAAAATACATTTTAGAAAATGCACCGAGTCAATTTGATTCAACTCCTCTAGACACTAGTGATAACATGAAGAAAGAGGGTTATGAAATTAAAATGACTAAGAAAGATGGAAAATGGACCATCGATACCTCTTCTAAAAACTATGAATTGAAAGATATGGCTCGCACATTCCGTGGAGGCATTGGATACTAAGATGAAAGGTTCGAGTTTATGACTCGAACTTTTTTCGTTGTAATTGTGCAAAAGAGAAAAAGATAGTAAAATAGAGATATGATTATTTTACAAGCTAATAAAATTGAACGATCTTTTGCTGGTGAGGTTCTTTTTGATAATATTAATCTGCAGGTAGATGAACGAGACCGAATTGCTCTTGTTGGGAAAAATGGTGCAGGTAAGTCTACTCTTTTAAAGATTTTGGTTGGAGAAGAGGAGCCAACTAGTGGAGAAATCAATAAGAAAAAAGATATCTCTCTATCTTACCTAGCCCAAGATAGCCGTTTTGAGTCTGAAAATACCATCTACGATGAAATGCTTTACGTCTTTGATGACTTGCGTCGGACAGAGACACAACTGCGTCAGATGGAGTTGGAGATGGGTGAAAAGTCTGGTGAAGACTTAGATAAACTGATGGCGGATTATGATCGTTTATCAGAGAATTTACGCCAGGCTGGTGGCTTTACCTACGAAGCTGATATCCGCGCTATCTTGAATGGTTTCAAGTTTGACGAGTCTATGTGGCAGATGAAAATTGCTGAGCTTTCAGGTGGTCAAAATACTCGTCTTGCACTGGCTAAAATGCTCCTTGAAAAGCCCAATCTCTTGGTCTTGGACGAGCCTACCAACCACTTGGATATTGAAACCATTGCCTGGCTAGAGAATTACTTGGTGAACTATAGCGGTGCCCTCATTATTGTCAGTCACGACCGTTACTTTTTGGACAAGGTTGCGACGGTTACACTCGATTTGACTAAGAATTCCTTGGATCGTTATGTGGGCAATTACTCTCGTTTTGTTGAGTTAAAGGAGCAAAAGCTAGCTACTGAGGCAAAAAACTATGAAAAGCAACAAAAGGAAATCGCTGCTCTAGAAGACTTTGTCAATCGCAATCTAGTCCGAGCTTCAACGACCAAACGTGCTCAATCTCGCCGTAAACAACTAGAAAAAATGGAGCGTTTGGACAAGCCTGAAGCTGGCAAGAAATCAGCCAACATGACCTTCCAGACGGAAAAAACATCAGGCAATGTTGTCCTGACTGTTGAAAATGCAGCTATTGGCTATGATGGGGAAATACTTTCAGAGCCAATCGATCTCGACCTTCGTAAGATGAATGCTGTTGCGATTGTTGGACCAAACGGTATCGGGAAATCAACCTTTATCAAGTCTATTGTGGACCAGATCCCTTTTATCAAGGGAGAGAAGCGTTTTGGTGCCAATGTTGAGGTTGGATACTATGATCAGACTCAAAGTAAGCTAACACCAAGTAATACTGTACTCGATGAACTCTGGAATGATTTTAAACTGACACCTGAAGTTGAAATCCGCAACCGCCTAGGTGCTTTCCTTTTCTCAGGAGATGATGTTAAAAAATCAGTTGGCATGCTGTCAGGTGGCGAGAAAGCTCGTTTACTTTTGGCTAAATTGTCTATGGAAAACAACAACTTCCTGATCCTTGACGAGCCAACCAACCACTTGGATATTGATAGCAAGGAAGTCTTGGAAAATGCCTTGATTGACTTTGATGGGACCTTGCTCTTTGTCAGTCACGACCGTTACTTTATCAATCGTGTGGCAACTCATGTTTTGGAATTGTCTGAGAATGGTTCGACCCTCTACCTAGGAGATTATGACTACTATGTTGATAAAAAGGCTGAAATGGAAGACGGCCAGACAGAAGAAGCTTTAACTAGCAATCAAGCAAAAGAAGCAAGCCCAGCTAATGACTACCAAGCTCAGAAAGAAAGTCAGAAAGAAGCCCGTAAGCTCATGCGCCAAATAGAGAGTTTAGAGGCTGAAATCGAAGAGCTAGAAAGTCAAAGCCAAGCCATTTCTGAACAAATGCTGGAAACCAACGATGCTGAAAAGCTCATGGAATTGCAGACTGAACTGGACAAAATCAGCCATCGTCAGGAGGAAGCTATGCTTGAGTGGGAAGAATTGTCGGAGCAGGTGTAAGAAATGGAACATCTTGGAAAGGTATTTCGTGAATTTCGAACAAGTGGGAAGTACTCCTTAAAAGAGGCGGCAGGTGAATCATGTTCAACCTCTCAATTATCTCGCTTCGAGCTTGGGGAGTCTGATCTAGCAGTTTCTCGTTTCTTTGAGATTTTGGACAATATTCATGTGACTATTGAAAATTTCATGGACAAGGCTAGGGATTTTCAAAATCATGAACATGTTGCCTTAATCGCACAGATTATTCCGCTTTACTACTCAAATGATATTGCAGGTTTTCAAAAGATTCAAAAGGAACAGCTTGAGAAAGCAAAGAGTTCGACCAATCCCCTCTATTTTGAGCTGAATTGGATTCTGCTACAAGGACTGATTTGTCAAAGAGATGCTCGTTACACGATGAGTCAGGGTGATTTGGAAAAGGTATCAGATTATCTTTTTCAAACAGAAGAATGGACTATGTATGAGTTGATTCTTTTCGGGAATCTCTATACTTTCTACAATGTGGACTATGTGGCTCGGATTGGCAGAGAAGTCATGGAGCGAGAATACTACTACAAAGAAATTGGTCGGCATCGAAAACTTGTTTTGATTTTAGCTCTCAACTGTTACCAACATTGTTTGGAAAACCGTTCCTTTACGGATGCGGACTATTTTGAGAGCTATGTGGAGAAGTTGATTGGAAATGGTATCAAGCTTTATGAGCGCAATATCTTCCATTATCTTAAAGGTTTTGCCCTCTACCAGAGAGACTTGAAAGAAGAAGGTTGTAGTCAGATGCAGGAAGCCATGCATATTTTTGATGTGCTTGGACTTCCAGAGCAAGTGGCTTACTATCAGGAACATTATGAAAAATTTGTAAATGCTTAAATTTCCCAAATAAGGGAAAATCGAAAGGACTCCTTTCAGTTTTGATACAATAGTTTCAAAACTGAAAGGAGTTTTTTATATGAATCGACATGCAATTCAGTTGATTAGTCGTGGGGCTATTAATAAGATAGGAAATATGCTCTATGACTATGGAAATAGTGTTTGGTTGGCATCAATGGGAACGATAGGACAGACTGTTCTTGGGATTTATCAAATTTCTGAACTCGTCACATCGATTCTAGTCAATCCCTTTGGCGGAGTGATTTCAGATCGCTTTTCGCGTCGCAAAATTTTGATGACGACAGACTTGATTTGTGGTATTCTCTGTTTAGCTATTTCTTTCATCAGAAATGATAGCTTGATGATTGCTACCTTGATTTTTGCCAATATTGTTCAGGCGGTTGCCTTTGCATTTTCTCGTACAGCTAACAAAGCCATTATAACTGAGGTTGTAGAGAAAGACGAGATAGTGACCTATAACTCTCGCTTGGAGTTAGTTTTACAGGTTGTAGGAGTCAGTTCTCCGGTGCTTTCTTTTCTCGTTTTACAATTTGCCAGTCTCCATATGACGCTCGTTTTAGATGCCATTAGTTTTTTCATCGCATTTACCTTAGTAGCTTTTCTCCCCCAAAAAGAGACTCAGGAACAAGAGAAAAAGACTTTCAGCTGGGAAAATATTTTTGCTGATATGAAAGAAGGACTCGGCTATATCTGGCACCAGCAAGAAATCTTTTTCCTTTTGGTAGTTGCTTCCAGTGTTAATTTCTTTTTTGCAGCTTTTGAATTTCTCCTCCCTTTTTCAAATCGACTATACGGGATAGAAGGAGCTTATGCAACTATTTTGACTATGGGCGCTATTGGTTCGATTATCGGAGCTCTTCTAGCTAGCAAAATAAATGCAGGTGTTTATAATCTTTTGATTCTATTGGCCTTGACTGGAGTTGGAGTTTTTATGATGGGGTTACCACTGCCAACTTTTCTTTCCTTTTCTGGAAATTTAGTTTGTGAACTGTTTATGACGATATTTAACATTCACTTTTTTACTCAGGTTCAAACCAAGGTTGAGGGGGAATACTTGGGAAGAGTACTAAGCACAATTTTTACCTTAGCCATCCTATTTATGCCGATTGCAAAAGGCTTTATGACGGTGCTACCAAGTGTCCATCTCTCTTCTTTTCTGATAATTGGAAGCGGTGTTATCATCCTGTCTTGTTTATCCTTCGTTTATGTGCGAAGTCATTTTAAAAAAGAGTTATAATTTCTTTTTTTTTAGAAAATATTTCACTACGAATCATTTTTCAGTCCTTCTCTATTGTGAGGAGGGCTTGCTTTGTGGTAAAATGGGAATATGAATGAAAGAATGAATGAGTTAGTTGCCTTACTTAACCGCTATGCGACCGAGTACTATACGAGTGACAATCCCTCGGTTTCAGATAGTGAGTATGATCGCCTCTACCGAGAGTTGGTCGAATTGGAAGCCGCCTATCCGGATCAAGTTTTAGCGGACAGTCCGACCCATCGTGTTGGTGGTAAGGTTTTAGATGGTTTTGAAAAATACAGTCATCAGTATCCTCTATACAGTTTGCAGGATGCTTTTTCACGTGAAGAGTTAGAAGCTTTTGATGCGCGTGTGCGAAAAGAATTACCCCAACCGACCTATATTTGTGAGCTGAAAATCGATGGTTTGTCTATCTCGCTTACGTATGAAAAGGGAATTTTGGTAGTCGGTGCGACACGTGGGGATGGTTCTGTTGGTGAAAATATCACAGAGAACCTCAAGCGTGTCAAGGATATTCCTTTGACCTTGCCAGAAGAGCTTGATATCACTGTTCGTGGAGAGTGCTATATGCCACGCGCTTCATTTGACCAGGTCAACCAAGCTCGCCAAGAAAATGGAGAGCCTGAATTTGCCAATCCTCGTAACGCAGCTGCAGGAACCCTTCGTCAGTTGGATACAGCAGTAGTGGCCAAGCGTAATCTTGCGACTTTCCTCTATCAAGAAGCCAGCCCTTCTACTCGTGATAGCCAAGAAAAGGTCTTGAAGCATCTTGAACAGCTTGGCTTTGTAGTTAATCCTAAACGAATTTTGGCTAAAAGCATAGATGAGATATGGGATTTCATCCAAGAAGTAGGACAAGAACGGGAACATCTACCTTACGATATTGATGGAGTGGTTATCAAAGTCAATGACCTAGCAGGTCAAGAAGAGCTTGGCTTTACTGTTAAAGCGCCCAAGTGGGCAATCGCCTATAAATTTCCTGCTGAAGAAAAAGAAGCTCAACTCCTTTCAGTTGACTGGACAGTAGGTCGTACTGGTGTTGTGACCCCAACTGCCAATCTAACACCTGTTCAGCTTGCTGGGACTACTGTTAGTCGTGCACCCCTTCATAACGTGGATTATATTGCTGAAAAGGATATCCGAAAAGACGATACGGTTATCGTTTATAAGGCTGGAGATATCATCCCTGCTGTTCTGCGTGTGGTAGAGTCCAAGCGTGTTTCTGAAGAAAAACTAGATATTCCGACTAACTGTCCAAGTTGTGATAGCCAGTTGCTTCACTTTGAAGATGAAGTGGCTCTTCGTTGTATCAATCCACGATGTCCTGCCCAAATCATGGGAGGTTTGATTCACTTTGCTTCTCGAGACGCTATGAATATTACAGGACTTGGTCCATCTATCGTTGAAAAGCTTTTTGCTGCCAATTTAGTCAAAGATGTGGCAGATATTTACCGTTTGAAAGAAGATGATTTCCACCTTTTAGAAGGTGTCAAGGAAAAGTCTGCTTCTAAACTGTATCAGGCCATTCAAGCATCCAAGGAAAACTCTGCTGAAAAGCTCTTGTTTGGTCTGGGAATTCGCCATGTCGGAAGCAAGGCTAGCCAACTCTTGCTCCAACATTTCCACTCTATTGAAAATCTAGCTCAAGCTGATCCTGAGGAAGTAGCAAGTATTGAAAGCTTGGGTAGTGTGATTGCTCAAAGTCTTCAGACTTATTTTGCTACAGAAAGATCAAAGATTCTCTTAGACGAGTTGAAAGAAGCTGGAGTCAATCTGGACTACAAAGGACAGACACTAGTGGCAGATGCGGCCTTGTCAGGTTTGACCGTTGTACTCACGGGGAAATTGGAACGTCTCACACGTTCTGAAGCCAAAAGTAAACTCGAAAGCCTCGGTGCCAAAGTCACAGGCAGTGTATCTAAGAAAACGAATCTTGTCGTAGCAGGAGCAGATGCAGGAAGCAAGCTCCAAAAAGCACAAGAACTTGGTATCGAAGTTCGAGATGAGGTCTGGCTAGAAAGTTTGTAAAGAATAGTTTAAAACTAGATGTTAGATAGTCTGGAACTATCTCTCCTGATGTGTTTTTATATCTATTAAACTATTCTCTATAGTGCTGAAATTCCGGTTAAATTCTTCAGCACCACATAAAAAATTTAAATTGAAATTAGAAATTAGGAAAAAAATGTATAGATACCCAGTAGTCATCCATTTTCACCGAAAGAATGGGGATTATGATGCTTGTTCATTCAGTAGAAAACAGGCAGATGTTAAAGAAAATTTGTATTATGAAAATGACTATTTTGGAGCAAAATTCTCCTTTACAGTCACAAGTGCAGAAAGGCTCGATACTTTGACCTTTTCTGTCGAAATAGATGGAAAGACAAAAGATTATCTCCTACGGTTTAACTATTATCCACTGTTGACTGAGGTTTGGATCTTAGATGGTGATGAGACGGTTTATTATTCTGAAAATCCAGCCATTGCTAGTCCTTACTATAAAGATCGAAACCCGTTTGCTTTTGATAAAGCTTTTCACAGTGAAAGTTTTGATCATCATTGGGGATACCAAGGAGAGTTAGGTTATAGTATTTCAGACTACCAGACAAGCTTTAAACTCTGGGCTCCAACAGCTACAGCTGTCCAAGTGGTCGTTTATGAAAATACAAGCAACGACGCGCCGATTTGGAAAACCTTTAATCTTGATCGTGGGAATAGCTATTCATATAGTCATAAGTACAATACCATTGGTGTTTGGAGTGTAGACCTGGATGAAAATCTTGCAGGTAAAGCTTATCAGTATCAGATTGAGTTTCCGCACCACCAGACCTTGACACGAGACCCATACACTATCGCTACAAGTCCTGATGGAAAACGTTCCGTCATTCTCTCTCAACAAGATAGACAAGTAGAAGGATTCGAAGTCAAACATGGGACAGACGCTCCTTGGCGTTTGGAAAACCCATGTAAAGCAGTTATTTGTGAGATGCACATTCGTGATTTTACAAAATCGCCGACATCTGGAGTTCCAGAAAACCTTCGAGGAACCTTCCTTGGGGCTGCCGAGACTGGAACGGTTAACCAGTATGGTCAAGCAACAGCATTTGACTATATCAAAGAACTCGGCTGTAATTATGTTCAGCTCCAACCAATCTTTGATCGCCATAAGGAATATGATGAGGATGGAAATGTAACCTATAACTGGGGCTATGATCCTCAAAACTACAATGCACCAGAACCAAGTTTCTCTAGCAATCCAGATGATCCTGGACAGGTTATTCGAGACCTCAAGACCATGATTCAGGCATATCATGATGCGGGAATCGGTGTCATTATGGATGTCGTTTACAACCATACCTTCTCAACGGTCGATGCACCTTTCCAAACAACTGTTCCTGATTATTACTATCGTATGAATCCAGATGGAACCTTCCAAAACGGAACAGGTGTTGGAAATGAAACCGCAAGCGAACACGAAATGTACCGTAAGTACATGATTGACTCACTCCTTTATTGGGTGAAAAAATACAATATTGACGGTTTCCGTTTCGACTTGATGGGAATTCACGATGTCAAAACCATGCAGGCAATTCGTTGGGCACTTGATGAAGTTGATCCACGTATTATCACTTATGGAGAAGGCTGGGATATGGGGACCGGTCTTGCACCTTACGACAAGGCCAAGAAGGACAATGCCTACCAGATGCCAAATATTGGATTCTTCAATGATGATCAGCGTGATGCCATCAAAGGAGGAGAAGTTTATGGCTCAATCAAGGCAGGATTTGTTAGTGGTGCAGCTACAGAACCGATTGTAGCCAAAGCTATTCTTGGTAGCCGAGAGTTGGGTTCATATCTTAGTCCAAACCAAGTTCTTAACTATGTGCAAGCCCATGATAATTACAACTTGCATGATTTGTTAGTAACCCTTCATCCAGATCACAGTTCAGATAAGATTATGCGTCAGGTCGAAACAGCAACAGCGATGAGCATTCTTATGCAAGGCATGTCCTTTATAGAGCTGGGCCAAGAATTTGGCCGCACCAAACTCCTTGCTACAGGAAAAAATGGTGAGCTGACTGCGGCAGATAGAGAACGGGCCATGAATAGTTACAATGCTCCAGATAGTGTCAATCAGGTCAACTGGGATTTAATCAATGAGAGACAAGAGAGCATTGACTTTATTCGCCAGATTATTCGCCTAAAAACACAAACGCGTGCTTTCTCCTACCCTACATACGAAGAAGTTTATCGTCATGTCTTCGTCCATACAGCTGCTGAAAATAGTGGGTGGATTGTTTACGAGATTCATGGTGAATCAGGGCACTTATTGGTTGTATTCAATGCCAAGGGAACTTCCTTCTACTTTGAAAATGCGGGAAATCTTGAAATGCTGGTGTCCAATAGTCGTTCTAAAGAGTCTAATGTGATTGATGATATCAGCGTTGCAGTCTTGAAGGTACTTTCTTAGCAAATGCCACAAAAAGGTTTAGTTAAAACTAGACCTTTTTTGATTTTTATTGAAAAACCAATATCTAATAGGAATAAATTTCAAATAATTTGAAGAATCAAGTTTGTGAAAAAAATATCAATATTTTCCCAAAAGGGGTTGTAATTTTCTGAAAATTTGATAAAATAAGTTTTAATCATTTTCAGGAGGAAGAGAATTTGACAAATTATCAGAATTTAGTGAATGGAAAATGGAAATCATCAGAGAATGAAATTGCCATCTATTCTCCCATCAATCAGGAAAAGCTGGGTACAGTACCAGCTATGAGTCAGGCTGAAGTAGATGAGGCGATGAAAGCTGCGCGTGCAGCTCTCCAAGCATGGCGTGATTTAGCACCCGTTGAGCGTGCAGCTTATTTGCATAAGACAGCAGACATTTTGGAACTTGATAAAGAAAAAATTGGTACAATTCTTGCTAAAGAGGTTGCAAAAGGGATTAAAGCAGCCATTGGAGAAGTAGTACGTACAGCAGAATTGATTCGTTTTGCTGCCGAGGAAGGTCTCCGTATCACTGGACAAGCAATGGAAGGTGGCGGTTTTGAAGCTGCAAGTAAAAATAAACTAGCCGTTGTTCGTCGTGAGCCAGTTGGAGTGGTGTTAGCTATCGCGCCATTTAACTACCCAGTAAACCTTTCTGGATCTAAGATTGCTCCGGCTTTGATTGCAGGAAATGTCGTTATGTTTAAACCACCGACACAAGGATCTATTTCTGGTCTCTTGTTGGCTAAAGCATTTGACGAAGCCGGAATCCCAGCAGGTGTCTTTAACACCATCACTGGACGTGGTTCTGAAATCGGAGACTACATCATCGAACACAAGGAAGTAAATTTCATTAACTTTACAGGTTCAACACCGATTGGTGAGCGTATCGGTCGTTTAGCTGGTATGCGCCCAATTATGCTTGAACTTGGTGGGAAAGATGCAGCAATTGTCTTAGAAGATGCAGATTTAGAAAATGCATCTAAGCAAATCGTAGGTGGTGCCTTTAGCTACTCTGGTCAGCGTTGTACCGCTATCAAACGTGTTTTGGTTGTGGAAAGCGTAGCTGACAAATTGGCTGAATTGCTCCAAACTGAAGTTGCTAAGCTAACAGTGGGCGATCCATTTGACAATGCAGATATCACACCTGTTATTGATAATGCTTCAGCTGATTTCATCTGGGGATTGATTGAAGACGCTCAAGAAAAAGGAGCCAAAGCGCTCAGTCCAATCAAACGTGAGAATAATCTCATTTGGCCAGGACTTTTTGATTATGTCACAAGAGATATGAAATTAGCCTGGGAAGAACCATTTGGACCTGTTCTTCCAATTATTCGAGTTTCAGATGCTAATGAAGCGGTAGAAATTGCTAATGAATCAGAATTCGGTCTTCAATCTTCAGTCTTTACAAATGACTTTAAGAAGGCATTTGAAATTGCTGAAAAACTTGAAGTTGGTACCGTTCATATTAATAATAAAACACAACGTGGACCAGATAATTTCCCATTCCTTGGTGTAAAAGGTTCTGGTGCAGGAGTGCAAGGAATTAAATATAGTATCGAAGCGATGACAAATGTTAAATCCATTGTTTTTGATGTGAAATAATCTATAAAATCAGGAAAATCACTTCCTGATTTTATTTTTTTCAAAAAAATACGGTTTGAAATTGATAAAAAACGAATATTCTGCTATTATAATAAAAAAAATATGTAAATCATTTCGTGTTCTATTTTCTGGATATCTTTTTTAAAATGCTAGGTAATTTTTTGAAGGCTTTCATAAAAAAATATGATTTTCTTCGTAAATTACTTGAAAGTTATCTTAAAAGAGTGTATAATAGAATTATAGAAAACGCTTACAAAAGAAAGGGGATTGAATGAATAATCAAGAAGCATTAAGAACCTTTACTACGGGTGAGAACCTTCACCTCCAGCATTATTTAGGAGCGCATAGAGAGGAGGAAAACGGAGAAAAAGGCTATACCTTTAGGGTTTGGGCCCCAAATGCACAAGCAGTTCATCTAGTTGGTGATTTTACCGATTGGGTTGAGAATCAGATTCCCATGGTTCGTAATGAAGCAGGTGTTTGGGAAGTTTTTACGAGTCAAGCTCAGGAAGGTCAGATTTACAAATATCATATCACACGTGCAAATGGTCATCAGATTATGAAGATCGATCCATTGGCAGTTTATTTTGAAGCTAGACCGGGTACAGGAGCAGTTCTGACCAATATCCGTGAAAAGAAATGGAAAGATGGCCTTTGGTTAGCACGTCGCAAACGTCTGGGATTTTTCGAGAGACCAGTTAATATATACGAGGCTCATGCAGGGTCTTGGAAGAGAAATCCAGATGGTAGTCCCTATACGTTTTCGCGACTGAAAGACGAGTTGATTCCATACTTAGTTGAGATGAACTATACACATATTGAGTTCATGCCTTTAATGGCTTACCCACTTGGATTGAGCTGGGGCTATCAACTTATGGGTTACTTTGCTTTTGAACATTCCTATGGTACACCTGAGGAATTCCAAGATTTCGTTGAAGAGTGTCATATAAATAACATTGGTGTTATCGTAGACTGGGTTCCAGGTCATTTCACCATTAATGATGATGCCTTGGCATATTATGACGGTACACCAACTTTTGAATACCAAGATCACAACAAGGCTCATAACTATGGTTGGGGTGCTCTGAATTTTGACCTCGGAAAAAATGAGGTCCAGTCTTTCTTGATTTCAAGTATTAAATTCTGGATTGATTTTTACCACTTAGATGGTATTCGGGTCGATGCAGTGAGCAATATGCTGTATCTAGATTATGATAATGCTCCTTGGACTCCAAACAAAGATGGTGGAAACCTTAACTACGAGGGTTATTATTTCCTTCAACGGTTGAACACAGTGATTAAGTTAGCTCATCCAGACATCATGATGATTGCAGAAGAAAGTTCATCAGCGACAAAGATTACTGGTATGAAAGAAATGGGTGGCCTTGGATTTGACTATAAATGGAATATGGGCTGGATGAACGACATTCTCCGTTTCTACGAGGAAGATCCGATTTATCGTAAGTATGACTTTAATCTTGTGACTTTCAGCTTTATGTATGTTTTCAATGAAAACTATCTCCTACCTTTCTCACACGATGAAGTGGTTCATGGCAAAAAGAGTATGATGCACAAGATGTGGGGGAATCGCTACAATCAGTTCGCTGGTCTGCGCAACCTCTACACCTATCAAATTTGTCATCCAGGTAAGAAACTCTTGTTCATGGGTAGTGAGTACGGGCAATTCCTAGAGTGGAAGTCTGAGGAGCAGTTGGAATGGTCTAATCTAGAAGATCCGATGAATGCCAAGATGAAGCATTTTACTTCTCAACTCAATCAATTCTATAAAGACCATCGCTGTCTTTGGGAAATTGATACTAGTTATGATGGTATCGAGATTATCGATGCTGATAATAGAGATCAGAGTGTCCTTTCCTTTATTCGTAAGGGCAAGAAGGACGAAATGTTAGTCTGTGTCTTTAATATGGCACCAGTTGAACGTAAGGACTTTACGATTGGTTTACCTGTTGCAGGTATTTACGAAGAAGTTTGGAATACAGAATTAGAAGAATGGGGAGGTGTGTGGAAAGAGCACAATCAAACAGTTCAGACTCAAGAAGGTTTATGGAAGGATTATGAGCAGACCTTGACCTTCACCTTGCCAGCTATGGGAGCAAGTATCTGGAAGATTAAACGTCGTTTGAAACCAGATAAGAAAAAAGAATAATGGGCTGTTGATGATAATTTTTTAGATTTTAAAAACGGATGTACTTGTATTGGACTTGAAACACAAAAGAAATGGATTTCCTATTATTTTTATAAAAAAGTTTGACTTCCAACCTTCTTTCGATTTTAACGTTCACATGACTTTATAAAGGAGTAGAAAATGAAGAATGAAATGCTAGCTTTGATCCTTGCGGGTGGGCAAGGAACACGTCTCGGAAAACTCACTCAAAGCATTGCCAAACCGGCAGTGCAATTCGGTGGGCGCTACCGTATCATTGACTTTGCTCTTTCCAACTGTGCAAACTCTGGAATTCATAATGTTGGTGTGATTACGCAGTACCAACCTCTTGCTTTGAACAACCATATTGGAAATGGTTCTAGTTGGGGATTGGATGGTATCAATTCAGGTGTCTCTATTTTACAACCTTATTCAGCCAGCGAAGGAAACCGTTGGTTTGAAGGGACTAGTCACGCTATCTACCAAAACATTGACTACATCGACAGTGTTAATCCTGAGTATGTTTTGATTCTTTCTGGTGACCACATCTACAAGATGGACTACGATGATATGCTTCAGTCCCATAAGGATAATAATGCCAGTTTGACAGTAGCTGTCCTAGACGTACCTCTCAAAGAAGCTAGCCGTTTCGGTATCATGAATACAGATGCCAATAACCGTATTGTTGAATTCGAAGAAAAACCTGCGCAACCTAAGTCTACAAAGGCTTCTATGGGGATTTATATTTTTGACTGGAAACGGCTTCGTAATATGCTTGTTGCTGCTGAAAAGAGCAATGTGGATATGTCAGACTTTGGTAAGAACGTTATCCCTAACTATCTCGAGTCTGGTGAAAGTGTCTTTGCCTATGAATTTAATGGTTACTGGAAAGACGTTGGTACGATTGAGTCACTTTGGGAAGCCAATATGGAATACATTGATCCAAACAACGCTTTGGATAGTCGTGATCGTCAGTGGAAAATCTACTCACGGAACTTGATTTCACCACCAAACTACTTTGGTGCGCATGCACACGTTGAAGATTCATTGGTCGTGGATGGCTGTCTCGTGGATGGAACTGTTAAGCATTCCATTCTCTCAACAGAGGCGCAAGTACGTGAGAGGGCTGAAGTAGTAGGTTCTGTAATCATGAGTGGTGCCATTATCGGAAAAGGTGCAAAGATTACTCGTGCTATTATTGGTGAGGGTGCCATTATTGCTGACGGTGTAGAGATTGACGGAACTGACGAAGTACAAGTAGTAGGATACAATGAAGTAGTGGGGGTAGCAACAGATGAAGATTGATAAATATTCAGCCATTTTAGGAAACACAGTTGGTTTTCATGATATGTCAACGTTAACAGAACACCGTCCGGTAGCTAGCTTGCCTTTCGGTGGGAAATACCGTTTGATTGACTTCCCCCTTTCCAGTCTTGCAAATGCAGGTGTTCGTAGTATCTTTGGTATTTTCCAACAAGATAATATCAGCTCAGTCTTCGACCATATCCGTTCAGGTCGTGAATGGGGCTTGTCAACACTTCTAAGTCACTACTATTTAGGAATTTACAATACTCGTGTTGAAAGCAGTACAGTTGGAAAAGAGTATTACCAACAGCTTCTTACCTACTTGAGACGTTCAGGTTCAAACCAAACCGTTTCGATTAACTGCGATGTGCTGGTGAATATTGATTTGAATCAAGTCTTCCACCTACACAATACAACGAATGGTCCGATCACAGTTGTATATAAGAAACTTCCTAAGAAAGACATTTCTGATGTGAATGCTATCTTGGAAATTGATGAAACAGACCATGTTCGTTCGCACAAACTCTTTGATAACAAATCTACGGATGAACTCTTCAATATGTCTACAGATATCTTTGTTGTGGACACTCCTTGGTTGATTGAACGACTTGAAGAAGAGGCTCAGAAAGAATATCCTGAAAAGTTGCGCTATGTTCTCCGCGATTTGGCTGTAAAAGAAGGAGCTTTTGCTTACGAATACACAGGATACTTAGCAAATATTCATTCAGTACAGTCCTATTATCAAGCAAATATTGATATGCTTGAATCTAAAAAATTCTACTCACTCTTCTCACCAAATCAAAAGATTTATACAAAAGTTAAGAATGAAGAACCAACCTACTATGCGAATACTTCAAAAGTAAGTACTTCTCAGTTCGCTTCGGGTAGTATCATTGAGGGTGAGGTAGTTCAGTCAGTCCTATCTCGTAACATTTATGTTCACAAGGATAGTGTGGTGAAGGACAGCATTTTATTCCCTCGAGTTGTGATTGGTCAGGGTGCCCAAGTTGAATATGGCATTCTAGACAAAGGAGTTGAGGTTGCGGACGGTGTTGTCATTCGAGGCACAGCAGAACATCCAGTTGTAGTTAAGAAGGGTGAAACAGTAACAGAGGATATTTATTCATGAAAATTTTATTTGTAGCGGCAGAAGGAGCACCCTTTTCAAAAACAGGTGGGTTGGGCGATGTCATTGGCGCGCTTCCCAAATCACTTGTAAAAGCAGGACACGAAGTTGCGGTTTTCTTACCTTATTATGATATGGTAGAAGCTAAGTTCGGCGACCAGATAGAGGATGTTCTCCACTTTGAAGTTAGTGTAGGATGGCGTAGACAGTACTGTGGTATTAAGAAAACGGTCTTGAATGGGGTTACTTTCTACTTCATTGATAATCAGTATTATTTCTTCCGTGGTCATGTGTACGGTGATTTTGACGACGGTGAACGCTTTGCCTTTTTCCAACTGGCTGCTCTTGAAGCCATGGAACGCATCGGCTTTATCCCTGACCTTCTCCATGTTCATGATTACCACACAGCCATGATTCCCTTCTTGTTAAAAGAAAAGTACCATTGGATTCAGGCATATCAAGGAATCAGAACCGTTTTAACTATTCATAATTTGGAATTCCAAGGTCAATTTTCTGAAGGAATGCTGTGGGATTTGTTCGGTGTGGGCTTTGAACGCTATGCTGATGGCACCCTTCGCTGGAATGATTGTCTCAACTGGATGAAAGCTGGTATTCTCTATGCAGATCGTGTCTCAACCGTTTCTCCTAGCTATGCGCATGAGATTATGACCAGTCAGTTCGGTTGCGGTTTGGACCAGATTCTTCGGATGGAGTCAGGTAAGGTTTCAGGTATAGTTAATGGTATTGACGCAGATCTTTATAATCCTCAAACAGACCCACTTTTAGACTATCATTTTGATAAGGAAGATTTGTCTGGAAAAGCTCAAAACAAAGCAAAATTGCAAGAGAGAGTTGGGTTGCCTGTGCGAGCAGATGTTCCACTAGTTGGGATTGTCTCTCGATTGACACGCCAAAAAGGTTTTGATGTTGTGGTAGAAAGCTTGCATCGTTTCTTACAGGAGGACGTTCAAATAGTCCTTTTAGGAACAGGTGACCCGGCTTTTGAACATTCCTTCTCTTGGTTTGCTCAAGTCTATCCTGACAAGCTATCGACAAATATCACTTTTGACGTCAAACTTGCTCAAGAAATCTACGCAGCTTGTGATCTCTTCCTCATGCCAAGTCGTTTTGAACCATGTGGCTTGTCTCAAATGATGGCGATGCGCTATGGAACTCTACCATTGGTTCATGAGGTTGGTGGTTTGCGTGATACGGTTCAATCCTTCAATCCGATCGAAGGAACTGGTACTGGATTTAGCTTTGATAATTTAACACCCTACTGGCTTAACTGGAGTTTCCAAACAGCCTTGGATGTTTATAAGTACCAACCGGAAGTTTGGAGAAATCTACAAAAACAAGCTATGGAATGTGATTTCTCATGGGATACAGCCTGCAAATCTTACCTGGACTTGTACCATAGTTTAGTCAACTAATAGATAAAATCGTATGATTCTTTCATACGATTTTTGGGCTGTTTAGAAAGGAAAGCTTATGTCTCAAGTAAAAGGCTTGTGTGTCATGGACGTTGACGGCACCCTGATAGCAGAAGAGGTGATTGATCTTTTAGGAAAAGAAGCAGGTTGCGAAGAAGAAATATCGCAGATTACAAGCCAGGCAATGCGAGGCGAACTGGACTTTGAAACAAGCTTACGAGCGAGAGTGGCTTTGTTAGAAGGTCTTCCGATTTCAGTCTTTGATACTGTCTTCAAATCCATTCATCTGTCTAAGAATGCTCAAGAATTTATCTCCATACTTCAAAAGAAGGGTATTCTAGTCGGTCTAGTGTCTGGTGGATTTGCACCAATAGTTGAGAGATTAGCAAAGTCTCTTGGGATCCCTTATTACTCTGCAAATCAGTTAGAAGTCAAAGACGGTTTTTTAACAGGTCGACTAGTTGGTGAAATTGTGACAGGTCAAGTAAAACAAGATACTCTTGAGAAATGGAAAAAAGAACTGAAACTTCCCAAAGAAAGAACGATTGCCATCGGTGATGGTGCCAATGACCTCTTGATGTTAAAGTCAGCAGGACATGGTATTGCATTTTGTGCCAAAGAGGTCGTAAAAACAGAGATAGCTTGTCATCTAGATACGAGGGATTTTTTGGAAGTTCTACCTTTGATTGATTTCTTAGAATGAGAGGGAACTATGAAAATTGTAATTGCACCCGATTCTTTTAAAGAAAGTTTGACGGCAGAAGAGGTCGCTCAAGCTATAAAAAGAGGATTCCAAAAATCGATAGCAGATGTAGAATGTCTGCTTTGCCCTGTAGGCGATGGTGGGGAAGGAACCGTAGACGCTATTCGACATTCTCTTGACCTAGAAGAAAAATGGCAAGAGTTGACTGGACCTTTTGGCCAAAAAGAATCAATGCGCTACTTTTATAGGCTCTATGTCAACTGTAGTGGGTGACCTATAACTAAGCGCGAGAGGAGACGAA
>NZ_JAUMZR010000006.1:0-53274 GCF_030528045.1 Streptococcus sp. | reverse complement strand
TCTCCTCTCGTGCTTAGTTATAGGTCACCCACTACAGTTGACATAGAGCCCTTTTATTTTTAATCTTCAATTTCGATTTCAAGTCCATCGCCTAGGTCAAGCGTTACTTCTTGGTTAGGTGCTAGATCTTCCGCAACAGTGGTAGGAGTTGTCCCTTCTTCATCTTCAATCAAGCCATATTGAACACGAACTTGGTGGTCAATAGCATCAAAAATTTCTGGGTGATCCGCCAAGTATTTCTTAGCATTTTCAGATCCTTGTCCGATTTTTTCACCCTTGTAAGAGTACCATGCTCCCGCTTTTTGGATGATATCGAGATCACTTGCGATCTTCAAGAGCTCACCAGTTTTAGAAATCCCTTCTCCGTACATGATTTCAACAAAGGCTTCCTTAAATGGTGGAGCTACCTTGTTTTTCACGACCTTGATCTTGGTTTCCTTACCGACATTGGTATCTTTTTGGTCACCAGTTCCCTTGATTTGCGTACTTCCACGAACATCTAAACGGACTGAAGCGTAGAATTTCAGAGCACGTCCACCAGGTGTTGTTTCTGGATTTCCAAACATAACCCCAACTTTTTCACGCAATTGGTTGATAAAGATGGCAATTGTTTTGGTTTTATTGATAGAAGCTCCGAGTTTACGCATGGCCTGACTCATCATACGAGCCTGCAAACCAACATGACTGTCTCCAATATCCCCATCAATTTCCGCACGAGGTACAAGGGCCGCAACTGAGTCGATAACGACAAGGTCAACTGCACCTGAGTCAATCAATTTTCCAGCAATTTCAAGACCTTGTTCACCTGAGTCTGGTTGTGACAAGAGCAATTCGTCAATGTTCACACCAAGAGCTGCAGCATAGGCTGGGTCAAGAGCATGTTCTGCATCGATAAAGGCTGCAATACCACCTTCTTTCTGTGCTTGCGCAACAGCGTGAAGGGCAACCGTTGTCTTACCAGATGATTCTGGTCCATAGATTTCGATGATACGTCCTTTAGGATAACCACCTGAACCAAGAGCAATGTCCAGAGCCAATGAGCCTGAGCTCATCACTTGAACTTTTTGCTCCGTGCGCTCACCCAAGCGCATGATTGAGCCTTTACCAAAGTCTTTTTCGATCAATTTAAGAGCATCGTTCAATGCTTTTTCACGGTCTGCTCCAAATTTTTTCCCAATTTCATCTAATTTTTTTGTTGGTTTTTTCGCCATTTTGTTCTCCTATATTCTACTGGTCCTTAGACCTACCTTTCATTATACCAAAATTTAGTCACTTAATAAAGCCTTGCGAACTAGGTTAAAGGCATGCATGACCACAATATGTCGGACATCTGCTCGACTCCGTCCTGCGATATTAGCCTTGATAACCTCTGTCCCTTTTGCATGTGCCAGTCCAATAAAAACTGTACCAGCTGGATGCCCCTCTAGGCTATCTGGCCCAGCTACACCTGTCAGACTGACTCCGTAGTCAGACTGAGTCTTGATCCGTGCCTGCTCTGCCATTTTTCGAGCCGTAAACTCAGAAACAACCCCGTGTTCTTTTAGCTCTTGCTCGGAAATATCCAGCATCTTAGACTTTTCTTCTAGGCTGTAAGTGACAAAACCGCCATTAAAGATTGCTGAAACGCCCGAAAAGTCTGCTAATGTCGCTTGAAAGAGACCTGCCGTCAAGCTTTCTGCCGCAGTAATGCTTTTCTGTCTCTTCTTTAGCTCTTCTACAACGACACTTGCGAGGCTGGTTTCTTCCCCATATCCATAACAGATGTCTCGTAGAGAAATTCCCTCGAAAGTTTGGCGACTCAAGATTTGACTTTCTAGGATGTCCAGTGCTTGATCAGCCTTTTCTTGACTAACTGCTTTTGTAGACAAGCGCAAGGTCACTTCTCCTGTTTTGGCATACGGCGCCAAAGTCGGATCGGTTTGATGGTCAATCAAATCCGCCAAAATGGTCACTAACTGACTCTCCCCAATTCCAAAGAAACGGAGCACTCGTGAGTATAACTTGGTACCAGTCATTAACTTGGGTAAGAGTTGATTTAAGACCATGGGTTTCAATTCACTAGGTGGTCCTGGGAGGACCACCTAGGTCACGCCATCCACTTCTGACACCCCTCCTACTGCTAAACCTGTCTCATTTGGCAGTGGGGTTGCCCCTTCTACAATTTGGGCTTGGCGCTCATTATTCGGCGTACGAGCATAGTCAGGTCTATGAGCAAAGAAAATATCCAGTTTCTCTTGTGCTTGAGGGTCAAACACTAGATCTTTTCCCAAAAATTTTGCTAGAGTTTGTTTAGTCAAATCATCCTCAGTTGGTCCCAAGCCTCCTGTCAAAATCACAAGATTGCTACGTTGACTCGCAATCTCAAGCAAGGACAAAAGACGAGCTTCATTATCCCCAACAGCTGTTTGGAAGTAGACGTCTACCCCGATTTCGGCTAGTTTCTCTGATAAAAACTGAGCATTGGTATTGACAATCTGTCCTGTTAAAATTTCTGTTCCAACAGCAATAATTTCTGCTTTCATGTTTCCTCCTACTTATCTATTCGAATTTTTTTGAAAAAATCGCAGGAAATTTCCCACGATTTGATTCTTTTCTTATTCTGCCTCTTCGTTTGAAGCATTAGTACTGGTTGAAGGTGCTGTCCGACCAAAGGCTGTTTCGTACAGTACCGCATTGGTTTCCAATTCTGTCACCGGCTCTTTACCTAGTGAACGACGCAAGAGATTTTGCATCTCGAGCATATGTTCTGAAGTAACAATCTGATAAGAAATTCCCTGTAGCTCAGCGTCTTCCCCACGCAATTGATGCGTTTCGATATTCTTGAAAGAATCTTGATAGCCAAGCAATTGTGGAATGCTCTTAGCTGATAAGTCTACATTGGTCTGCATATTATCACTCAAAGCTTTGAGGATGCCTTGATAATGACTCACACTGTTTAGGCTCAAAACCTTCTCAACGATTTTTTGAATGACTTCACGTTGGCGTTTTTGACGACCATAGTCTCCCTCTGGGTCTTGGTAACGCATCCGTGAATACACCAGAGCTTCCTCACCATTCAAGGTTTGTTCTCCAACACCGATGGAAATCTTATTAAACTCTTCTTGGTCAGCAATCGAAATTGGGAAACCGAGTGTATTGTTGACGGTGATCCCACCAACTGCATCCACCAATTGTTGAAGCCCCTGCATGTTAACCATCACATAGCGGTCAATGTGGATATTCATCATCTTTTGAATAGTAGAAATTGCAAGTTCCGCACCACCATTAGCATAGGCAGCATTGAGTTTAGCTTCCTGAACTTGACCGTTTCCAGTCTCAATCTTGGTCAAAATATCCCGTTCCAAACTCATCATAGTGGTTTTCTTTGTTTTGGGATTAACCGTCAAGAGAATCATGGAATCACTATTTCCCGCCCACGGATCTGTACGTTCCACATTTCCCGTATCTACCCCCATCAAGAGGATGGTCAGAGGCTCCGTCGCTTCGATAACGTTGGTTTCTTCCCCGATTTTTTTGTAAGTCTTTTTACTTAGGGTTTCTGTTCCCTGTTGGTAGATGGTATAGCCATAAACCGCTACACCTAAAACTGTTACTGCTAGGAAACCTAGCACCATTCCAATTAATTTTTTAATCATCTCGTTATTTATTTATCAGCTTGCCCATAAGACAAACATCTAAAAATATCCCTTCTGCTAAATAGGCTCCCCGTTCTTGTAAGCCTTCTGTGATAAATCCCATTTTTGAGTAGAGGCGGATCGCAGCCTCGTTTCGTTTTTGTACACTAAGTTGCAAACGGCGCAAGACGCCACTGACTTTAGCCCACTCGATGCCTTCTTCTAGAAGTATAGTCGCCAATCCTTGGTTCCAGAATTTCCTGCGAACTGCTAGAAAAACATCACCGATATGTCGAACTCTTAAATGTTGGTCCGCTGTGATATTTAAGACTCCTGCAATCTCATCATTCAGTAAGGCGAGGAGAGTAATTTGATTCTCTGAGGCAGCTTGTTTTTCGATAAAAAGAGCCATTTCAGAAGCTGTCATCATGATGCCATTTTCATCCAAGCTGGTAAAATCTGTCTCTTGACCGACACAATCTAAAAATGCAATTAAGGCTGTAGCATCTGAAATCTCTGCCTCACGAATACACAACTCATACTCCATCTTGAAGCTCCTTGATGAGTTGTTCAGCCCGAGAGCCATGAGCCGTAAAATGAAGACAACGCCCCTCAGCTTCTTTCAAAATTTCCAACTCCAAGTAAGAATCTGGTAAATCTTCACCCAAAAGATGCCCCCACTCAATAACAGTCACACCGCCACCAAAGAGAAACTCATCCAAGTCAATAGAATCAGCATCACCTTCGATACGGTAGACATCCAAGTGGTAAAGTGGCAAACGCCCTTCGTACTCTCTGACAATGGTATAGGTTGGACTTTTAATCATCTGACGGATATCCAAGCCCTTAGCAAGGCCTTTTGTAAAGGTTGTTTTACCCGCACCCAACTCTCCAGTCAAGATCAGAACATCGTCTTTTTGAAGCAAATGACCTAATCTTTCTCCGAGAGCTAGAAGCTCTTCTTCATTTTTTGCGTGCATGCTACTATTATACCAAAAAGTTTTCTTTTGTGTGAATTTTCTTTATGAACTTACTATAACAATTTTGAAAAATTCTCCTCTACTTAAAAGAATACAACTATTGAAAAAACAAACAAGATATCTCGAATCAGGTGTCCATAAAAGGAGATTTCCCTTTGGATACATTTTGGAAAAAGGAAACGTGCGCATAGAAAACCGACACTGATATAAAGGAGAATAGAGGAAATCACTAAGGGATTCCTCAAGAAAACCATCGTAGCTAGAACGGAAATGACGACTGTTTTCTTTTTATTTAGGTGATTTTCTATATCGCGAAAAATTTTATCAAAAGGTAAGAAAATCAATAGATCTACTCCTAGCAAGAAAAAGAAGGAGGGTAAAAAGAGGTCAACCAGTTCCTGCTGCAATTTGCTAGTGGTTTGGATGCTTTCTGAGAGAACCAGACAGGTTGCCAGAAGATTGACTACTAAAAGGAGGCAATAAACAAGACTCACTTTCTTTTGAACATGTAAAATACTGTGCCTAGACTGGTCTGCTGTATGGAAATAATTTATCCCAGCACAAAGAACAGAAAATCCTACTATCAAAATCAAAAAATAAGCATTGGTCTGTTTTAAAGATAAAAAGGATTCTTTCCATAATAGACAACTACTATAACTAATCTGGATGACTGCAATCAGTAACAATAGGCGAATTGATTTTACCATTTCTTTTCCCTCCCTATATGGGATTATACCTTGTGAGGAGTTTGAAATGATAGTTTCCGCCTCAAGTGTCCTTTTTTTGTGCTCAACTGACCAAAAAACAGCTCTGTTGTGAACAGAACTGTTCTTTTACCAGTCTAATCCTTAAACCAGAGAGCAATTTCACGTTTTGCAGAAGCTTCCGAATCGGAGCCGTGAACTACATTTTGAATAGCTTGATTGTCTCCTGCTGCTTTAGCAAAATCTCCTCGGATAGTTCCAGGCAAGGCTTCTTCTGGACGAGTAGCTCCCATCATACTACGCCAAGTTTCAATCACTTTCGGACCTGATAGAATGCCCACCACTACCGGTCCTGAGGTCATAAACTGACGGATAGGAGGATAAAAACTTTTTTCAACCAAGTCTTGATAGTGTTGGTCAATCAAAACTTCTGAAACCGCTGAACGTAACTCTAATTTTTCGAGTTTGAAACCTCGTTGTTCCATTCTTTGCAGAATTTCGCCAACCAACCCTCTTTTCACACCATCTGGCTTAATGATAAAGAATGTTTGTTCCATATGGACACCTCCTTGGCATTTTAGTTCTTCTATTCTACCATACTTTATGAAAAAGTGGGAAAATTTTCTGAAATAAAACAAGAGAACCCAAAGGTTCTCTTGTTTGCTTTTATTCTACTGTTTCTTCAACTTGGATTTCCACAACTTCCTCTACAGGAGCAAGTTCTGCCTCTTCTTGTTCTGGAGCCAGATATTCTGCTTCATTGATAGCTTGTGGTTCAAGGTTACGGTAGCGAGCCATACCAGTACCTGCTGGGATAATCTTACCGATGATAACATTTTCCTTGAGTCCAAGGAGATGATCTTTCTTACCACGGATGGCTGCATCAGTAAGGACACGAGTTGTTTCCTGGAAGGAAGCCGCTGACAAGAAACTATTGGTTTCAAGTGAGGCTTTGGTGATTCCCATAAGAACTGGGCGACCAGTCGCTGGAACTCCACCTGCGATAAGAACATCCTTGTTAGCATCTGTAAAGTCGTTGATGTCCATGAGGGTACCCATAAGAAGGTCTGTGTCACCTGGATCCATGACACGAACTTTACGGATCATTTGACGAACCATTACCTCGATGTGTTTGTCACCGATTTCTACCCCTTGGCTACGGTAAACTTTTTGTACTTCACCGAGAAGGTAAGTTTCAACTGACAAGACATCACGAACAGCAAGGAGACGTTTTGGTTGGATAGAACCTTCTGTAAGAGCTGCACCGCGAGAGACTTGGTCTCCAACTTCAACACGCATACGGGCTGTAAATGGAACCACGTACTCACCTTCGCCAGTTTCACCCTTAACGAAGACTTTCTTAGTACGAGTTGACGCGTCTTCTTCGATAGCTGTAACTTGTCCTTTGACCTCTGTGATGACCGCTTCCCCTTTAGGATTGCGGGCTTCAAAGATTTCTTGGACACGAGGAAGACCCTGAGTGATATCGGTATTTGAGGCAACCCCACCCGTGTGGAAGGTACGCATTGTAAGCTGTGTACCAGGTTCCCCGATAGATTGGGCAGCGATTGTACCAACTGCTTCACCAACTTCAACCGCATCACCTGTCGCCAAGTTGATACCATAACAGTGACGGCAGACACCATGACGAGTGTTACATGTAAATACAGAGCGGATAGTAACTTCTTCCACACCAGCATTGACAATTTCACGCGCCTTGTCTTCTGTAATCAACTCATTTGGACCGATGATCACTGCACCAGTTTCTGGATGTTTAACAGTTTTCTTAGTATAACGACCATTGAGACGTTCTTCGAGAGACTCGATCATCTCTTTTCCTTCTGCGATAGAACGAATCAAGAGACCACGATCTGTTCCACAGTCGTCCTCACGGATGATAACGTCTTGGGCAACGTCAACCAAACGACGAGTCAAATAACCTGAGTCGGCTGTCTTAAGGGCCGTATCGGTCATACCTTTACGGGCACCGTGAGTTGAGAAGAACATTTCGAGTACTGACAAACCTTCGCGGAAGTTTGAAAGGATTGGCAATTCCATGATACGTCCGTTCGGAGCGGCCATCAGACCACGCATACCGGCAAGCTGTGAGAAGTTTGAGATGTTACCACGGGCTCCAGAGTCCATCATCATAACGATTGGGTTCTTAGGATCTTGGTTGGCAACCAAACGTTTCTCCAATTTTTCACGAGCTGCACGCCATTCAGCTGTAACAGCGTTGTAGCGCTCATCGTCCGTAATCATACCACGACGGAATTGTTTGGTGATTTGTTCTACACGTTTGTGTGATTCTTCGATGATTTCAGCCTTGTCTTCAACGACTGGGATATCGGCAATACCCACTGTCAATCCTGCAAGAGTTGAGTGGTGGTAACCGAGGTTCTTCATGCGGTCAAGTAGGGCAGAAGTTTCTGTCGTACGGAAACGTTTGAAGATTTCAGCGATGATATTCCCAAGATTTTTCTTCTTGAATGGAGGGTTGAGTTCAAGATTGCTGATTGCTTCCTTGATATCTCCACCTAGTGGCAAGAAGTATTTAGCTGGAACACCTTCTGTTAAGTTGGCATTTGTTGGTTCTTGCAAGTAAGGCAGACCCTCTGGCATGATGTCGTTGAAGAGGATTTTACCAACTGTTGTCAGCAAGACCTTATGTTTTTGCTCTTCTGTCCATGGTTTGTTGAGGCTATCTGTTGCAATACCAACACGTGAGTGAAGGTGAACATAGCCATTGCGGTAAGCCATAACAGCTTCGTCACGGTCTTTGAAGGCCATTCCTTCACCCTCACGACCAGCTTCTTCCATAGTCAAGTAGTAGTTCCCCAAAACCATGTCCTGAGATGGAGTAACAACTGGTTTACCATCTTTCGGGTTCAGGATGTGTTCAGCAGCTAGCATGAGGATACGAGCTTCTGCTTGAGCTTCTTCTGAAAGCGGTACGTGGATGGCCATTTGGTCCCCGTCAAAGTCGGCATTGTAGGCTTCACAGACAAGCGGGTGCAAGCGAAGGGCCTTACCATCAATCAAGACTGGCTCGAAAGCTTGGATACCCAAACGGTGAAGGGTCGGTGCGCGGTTCAAAAGTACTGGGTGTTCTTTAATTACTTCTTCAAGGATATCCCAGATACGTTCGTCTCCACGTTCCACCAAGCGTTTAGCTGCCTTGACGTTTTGCACGATGTCACGGGCAACGATTTCACGCATGACGAATGGTTTAAAGAGCTCGATCGCCATTTCACGTGGCACACCACATTGATACATCTTAAGCGTTGGACCAACGGCGATAACGGAACGTCCTGAGAAGTCAACACGTTTACCGAGCAAGTTTTGACGGAAGCGCCCTTGTTTCCCTTTAAGCATGTGGCTCAATGATTTCAATGGACGGCTACCTGGTCCTGTGATCGGACGACCACGACGACCATTATCAATCAAAGCGTCAACCGCTTCTTGAAGCATACGCTTCTCATTTTGAACGATGATACCTGGTGCATTCAACTCAAGCAAACGAGCCAAGCGGTTGTTACGGTTGATAACACGGCGGTAAAGGTCGTTCAAGTCAGATGAGGCAAAACGGCCACCATCCAACTGCAACATTGGACGAAGGTCTGGTGGAATAACTGGAAGAATGTTGAGAATCATCCATTCAGGTTTGTTTCCAGACTTGTAAAAGGCATCCAAAACATCCAAACGACGGATGGCTTTGACACGTTTTTGTCCAGTAGCTGTCTTCAACTCTTCTTTGAGTTCGGCAATTTCTTTTTCAAGATCTACTTGTTTCAAGAGGTCTTGGATGGCTTCGGCACCCATTTTGGCAACGAATGATCCATAACCATACTCACGCAAGCGCTCACGGTATTCGCGCTCTGTCATGATAGACTTGTGCTCAAGTGGTGTATCCTTAGGATCAATCACCACATAAGCCGCAAAGTAGATAACTTCCTCGAGGGCACGAGGACTCATATCAAGGGTCAAGCCCATACGGCTTGGAATCCCCTTGAAATACCAGATGTGAGATACAGGAGCCTTCAACTCGATGTGCCCCATACGCTCACGACGAACTTTCGTACGCGTTACTTCAACCCCACAGCGGTCACAAACAATCCCTCTGTAACGAATGCGTTTGTACTTACCACAAGCACACTCCCAGTCCTTTGTAGGACCAAAGATGACTTCGTCAAAGAGTCCTTCACGTTCTGGTTTCAACGTACGGTAATTGATTGTTTCAGGTTTCTTGACTTCTCCATAAGACCATGAACGGACTTTGCTTGGAGAAGCTAGGGTGATTTGCATACTTTTAAAACGATTTACATCAACCACTATTTCTTCCCTTTCTATTCTAAGTGAACTGCTTATTCTTGTTCAGCAGCTTCTTCTGTTGCTTCCGCTTTTGTTGCTTTCTCTGCTTCTTCAGCTTCAAAGGCTGCTTTAGCTTCTTGGGCTGCTTTTTCGCGGGCTTTTTCAAGGTCATCTACGTGGATGACATCTTCGTCCATTTCTTCATCCAAGTCGCGAAGTTCCACTTCTTGATCATCTTCGTCAAGAACACGCATGTCAAGACCAAGAGATTGCAATTCTTTCACAAGAACTCGGAAGGATTCTGGAACACCTGGTTTTGGAATTGGTTTTCCTTTTGTGATAGCTTCATAAGCTTTCAAACGTCCGTTGATATCGTCAGACTTGTAAGTCAAGATTTCTTGGAGAACATTTGACGCACCATAGGCTTCAAGAGCCCAAACCTCCATCTCACCGAAACGTTGTCCACCAAACTGAGCTTTACCTCCAAGTGGTTGTTGGGTAACGGTTGAGTATGGTCCGACTGAACGCGCGTGCAATTTATCATCAACCATGTGATGGAGTTTGATCATGTACATGACACCAACTGATACACGGTTGTCAAACGGCTCACCTGTACGTCCGTCGTAAAGGATTGTTTTGGCATCGCTATCCATACCTGCTTCTTTAACAGTATCCCAAAGGTCTTCAGAACTTGCTCCGTCAAAGACTGGTGTTGCGATGTGGATACCAAGAGTACGAGCCGCCATACCAAGGTGGAGCTCCATAACTTGACCGATATTCATACGTGATGGTACCCCAAGCGGGTTCAACATGATGTCGACTGGAGTTCCGTCTGGAAGGTAAGGCATATCTTCTACAGGAACGATACGAGAGACAACCCCTTTATTTCCGTGACGTCCGGCCATCTTATCTCCGACCTTGATTTTACGTTTTTGAGCGATGTAGACGCGAACCAGCATGTTAACACCAGATTGCAACTCATCACCATTTGCACGTGTAAAGATCTTAACATCACGAACGACACCATCGGCGCCGTGTGGTACACGAAGAGAAGTGTCACGGACTTCACGAGACTTGTCACCGAAGATAGCGTGCAAGAGACGTTCTTCAGCTGAAAGGTCTTTCTCACCCTTAGGTGTGACTTTACCTACAAGGATATCTCCTTCTTTAACCTCAGCACCGATACGGATAATACCCATTTCGTCAAGGTCTTTAAGAGCATCTTCACCAACGTTTGGAATTTCACGAGTAATTTCTTCAGGCCCAAGCTTTGTATCGCGCGTTTCTGATTCATATTCTTCGAGGTGGACAGATGTGTAGACATCGTCTTTGACCAAGCGTTCGCTCATGATAACGGCATCCTCGAAGTTGTAACCTTCCCATGTCATGTAGGCAACGATTGGGTTTTGTCCAAGCGCCATTTCCCCTTTTTCCATAGAAGGTCCGTCAGCGATAAAGTCGCCTTTTTCAACGACATCGCCAACTTTTACGAGAGTGTGTTGGTTGTAGGCAGTACCTGAGTTTGAACGACGGAATTTTTGGATGTGGTAAACATCCAATGAACCATCTTCACGGCGAACTTCTACCTTGTCAGCATCTGCGTATGTAACTTTACCATCATACTGGGCAATAACAGCCGCTCCAGAATCATGAGCTGCTTGGTATTCCATACCAGTACCAACGTAAGGTGCTTTTGGATCAATCAATGGTACAGCCTGACGTTGCATGTTGGCACCCATGAGGGCACGGTTGGAGTCATCGTTTTCCAAGAAAGGAATACATGCTGTCGCAACAGCAACTACCTGTTTTGGTGATACGTCCATGTAGTCAACCACTTCTGCTGGATACTCTTGGTTGACCCCTTGGTGACGTCCCATGACAACTTTCTCAGCAAAAGTACCATCCTCGTTAAGACGAGAGTTAGCCTGCGCTACAGTATATTCATCTTCTTCATCGGCTGTCAACCAAACGATTTCGTTGGTCACAACACCTGTTTCACGGTCAACCTTACGGTATGGAGTTTGAACAAATCCATACTTATTCAAGTGTCCGTAAGATGACAAGTTATTGATCAAACCGATGTTAGGTCCTTCAGGTGTCTCGATTGGACACATACGACCATAGTGAGTATAGTGCACGTCACGTACTTCATATCCAGCACGGTCACGTGTCAAACCACCAGGTCCTAAGGCTGACAAACGACGTTTGTGAGACAACTCAGAAAGCGGGTTGTGTTGGTCCATGAACTGTGACAACTGTGACGAACCAAAGAATTCTTTAACCGCAGCTGTGACAGGACGGATATTGATGATTTGTTGCGGTGTTAAAACTTCATTGCCCTGAACAGACATACGTTCACGGACATTACGTTCCATACGAGAAAGTCCAAGACGTACTTGGTTGGCAAGCAATTCACCAACTGCACGGATACGACGGTTCCCAAGGTGGTCGATATCATCCACACGTCCGATACCTTCTGCCAAGTTAAGGAAGTAGCTCATCTCTGCAAGGATATCCGCAGGAGTTACAACACGAACCTTGTCGTCTGGATTGGCATTTCCGATGATGGTTACAACACGGTCTGAATCCGTTGGGGCAACAACCTTGAATTTTTGAAGGACAACTGGTTCTGTCAGAACAGCTGCATCGTTTGGAATATAAACAATTTTGTTCAAGTCGCCATCCAAGTGACTCTCGATACTTTCGATCACGCTACGAGTCATAATGGTACCAGCTTCTACCAAGATTTCACCAGTTTCAGGGTCTACCAATGGCTCCGCAATGGTTTGGTTGAGCAAGCGTGTTTTAACGTTGAGTTTTTTATTGATCTTGTAACGACCAACTGCCGCCAAGTCATAGCGACGTGGGTCAAAGAAACGAGCCACAAGCAAGCTACGTGAGCTTTCAGCAGTCTTAGGCTCACCTGGACGAAGGCGTTCATAAATTTCTTTCAAAGCTTCGTCTGTACGAGAGTCCATTGGATTCTTGTGGATATCTTTTTCAACGGTGTTGCGAACCAATTCGCTATCACCAAAGATATCAAAGATTTCATCATCACCTGAGAAACCAAGCGCACGAACCAAGGTCGTAAATGGAATCTTACGAGTACGATCGATACGAGTATAAGCGATGTCTTTTGAGTCGCTTTCAAGTTCCAACCAAGCTCCACGGTTAGGGATAACAGTTGAGCCGTATCCCACTTTACCGTTCTTGTCTACTTTGTCATTAAAGTAAACACCTGGTGAGCGGACCAACTGAGAAACGATAATACGTTCACCACCATTGATGATGAAAGTACCCATTTCGGTCATGATTGGGAAATCACCAAAGAAGACTTCTTGGGTCTTGATTTCGCCTGTTTCTTTATTAATCAAGCGGAAGGTTACAAAAATTGGTGCTGAGTAGCTAGCATCGTGGATACGTGCTTCTTCGAGCGTGTATTTTGGTTCCTTGATTTCATAGCCAACAAATTCCAACTCCATTGTGTCTGTGAAGTTTGAAATTGGCAATACATCTTCAAATACTTCCTTAAGACCATGATCTAGGAAATCTTTGAATGAATCCGTTTGAATTTCAATCAAATTTGGTAAGTCAAGAACTTCTTTGATTCTTGAAAAACTACGACGGGTACGATGTTTCCCGTATTGAACGTCATGTCCTGCCAAGATGATTCTCCTTTGTAAATAAATTCCAAGCCTTGTCAATCAGGCTTTTCTAATCGTCATATGGTTTTTAAAACCCCTATCACCGTGTCCCTTTGATAAATTTTCAGAATCTTTAAATCTTTGTTACAAACACTCAAAAGCCTGAAAAAAACACAAAAAGAGCAGCTAAATCTGACTTTTTCAGAAGATTTAACTGCTGTGAGCCTTGTCTGGACAATATTTCAGACAAAACCTACGACAAATGATTACTCATATTATACCTTATTTAGCTAGATTTTTCAAGGTTTTTTTACTATTTTTTAAACAATCTTTTCCTATATATTATTTTAAAATTTCAAGAGAATGAAGCATTCTATTTTCTCTTGAAAACCAAGAAAACGCTTGCACTAATGTTTACCTCGTGCTATACTGATAGGGAACAACTACACAAGGAGAATTGTGATGAAAAAGATCCCATCTCAAACTGAGAAAAAAATGATTTATGGTATTCGTTCTTTGAAAAACGGAACTGGTTCTGTCCTTATTGGTGCCAGTATTGTCCTGCTTTCTGCCGCAATGCCAACTATTTCGGCCAACGAAAACCTGCCTCAAACTCAGGAAAATACCAGCGCTGTGACCAAGGCCCCTACTGAGACTGAAACGAGTCAAACTCAAAAGGAAACGCCTATTTCTGAACAAAAGAATGCAAACGCTTCCCTTGATTCTAAAAAAGAAGCTCCAGCTGTGGAAACTACTACAGCGCCAGAAACACCCAAAACAGAAGATGCTACTACAAGCCAGGCTAACAGCAAGGAAGAGAAAGTAGACGCCAGCACTTCAACGCCAACTTCAGATCAAAAACCACAAGCTGACACATCTTCTGAAGAACCCATCGCAGATAATCACTTCCGTATCCATGTAAAAAAACTCCCTGAAGAGAACAAAGATTCTCAAGGTCTTTGGACTTGGGACGATGTTGAAAAACCGTCTGAAAACTGGCCCAATGGAGCCAAGTCCTTCAAGGATGCCAAGCAAGATGACTACGGCTATTATCTAGATATCAAACTCAAAAATGAGCAAGCCAAGAAAGTCAGCTTCCTCATCAACAATACCAAGGGGGATAACCTGACGGGAGACCGTTCTGTAGAGCGCCTCTCTCCAAAAATGAACGAGTCCTGGCTAGATGAAAACTACAAGGTATACAATTATCGCCCTCAACCAGCAGGGACTATTCGTGTCAACTACTACCGCACCGATGGCAACTATGATAAAAAATCTCTTTGGTATTGGGGCGATATCAAAAACCCAAGCAGTGGAGAATGGCCTGACGGTACTGACTTTACCGCAACTGGAAAATATGGTCGCTACATTGATATCCCACTCAATGAAGCTGCAAGAGAATTTGGATTTTTATTACTAGACGAAAGCAAGAAAGGCGATGATGTGAAAATCAGAAAAGAAGATTATAAATTCACGGATCTAAAAAATCACAGTCAGATTTTCCTCAAAGATGATGACGAAACCATCTACACCAACCCCTACTACGTGCACGATATCCGTATGACTGGTGCCCAACACGTGGCTAAAGCTCGTATCGAAAGCAGTTTTTCTACCCTCGTTGGAGCTAAGAAAGACGATATCCTCAAACACTCCAGCATCACTGATTACCAAGGGAATAAAGTAACTATCACAGACGTGGAAGTTGATGAGGCAGGTAAAAAAGTGACCTACATTGGCAACTTCTCTGACACCCAACACCCGTACACTGTCAGCTACAATTCAGACCGATTTACCACACGTTCAAACTGGCGCCTCAAGGATGAGTCCTACAGTTACGATGGTCCAGTCGGCGCAACTCTGAAAGAAGATGGCAAACGTGTTGACCTCACCCTCTGGTCTCCAAGTGCTGATAAGGTTTCCGTTGTTGTCTATGACAAGAAAGACCCTGAAAAAGTAGTTGGAACTGTCGCCCTTGAAAAAGGAGAAAAAGGAACCTGGAAACAAACTCTGGATGCAAACTCTGGTCTCGGTATCAGCAACTACACTGGCTACTACTACCACTACCAAATCGAGCGCCAAGGTAAAACTGTCCTCGTTCTTGACCCTTATGCCAAATCATTAGCGGCTTGGAACAGTGACCTAGCAAAAACAGATGCCGCTCATAAGGTCGCTAAAGCTGCCTTTGTCGATCCAGCGAAGTTAGGTCCGCAAGACTTGACCTATGGAAAGATTCGTAACTTCAAATCACGTGAAGATGCCGTTATCTACGAAGCTCATGTACGTGACTTCACTTCGGATCCCGCCATCGCAAAAGACTTGACCAAGCCATTTGGTACCTTTGAAGCCTTTATCGAAAAACTAGACTATCTCAAAGACTTGGGTGTGACCCACATCCAGCTCCTTCCAGTCTTGTCTTACTACTTTGTCAATGAATTGAAGAACCAAGAACGTTTGTCTGCCTACGCTTCAAGCAACAGCAACTATAACTGGGGATATGACCCTCAAAACTACTTCTCCTTGACTGGTATGTACTCAAGCGATCCTAAGGATCCAGAAAAACGAATTGCAGAATTCAAAAACCTCATCAACGAGATCCATAAACGTGGCATGGGAGCTATCTTGGATGTAGTCTACAACCATACTGCTAATCTCGACATCTTTGAAGACTTAGAGCCAAACTACTACCACTTTATGGATGCAGACGGAACTCCTCGTACTAGCTTTGGAGGCGGTCGTTTGGGAACAACCCACTACATGTCTAAGCGTGTCTTGGTAGACTCTATCAAGTATCTAGTTGAAACCTACAAAGTGGATGGTTTCCGTTTCGATATGATGGGTGATCACGATGCGGCTTCAATCGAAGAAGCTTACAAGGCTGCACGCGCCCTCAATCCAAATCTTATCATGCTAGGTGAAGGCTGGAGAACCTATACTGGTGATGAAAATACGCCTGTACAACCTGCTGACCAAGATTGGATGAAGAAAACAGATACTGTCGCTGTCTTTTCAGACGACATCCGCAACAACCTCAAGTCTGGCTATCCAAACGAAGGTCAACCTGCCTTTATCACAGGTGGCAAACGCGATATCAATACCATCTTTAAAAATCTCATTGCCCAACCAACTAACTTTGAAGCAGACAACCCTGGAGATGTTATCCAGTATATCGCAGCCCATGATAACTTGACCCTCTTTGACATCATTGCCCAGTCTATCAAAAAAGACCCAAGCAAAGCTGAGAACTATGCTGAAATCCATCGCCGTTTGCGACTTGGAAACCTCATGGTCTTGACTGCTCAAGGGACTCCGTTTATCCACTCTGGTCAAGAATACGGACGTACCAAACAATTCCTTGATCCAGCCTATAAGACTCCTGTTCCTGAAGATAAGGTTCCAAACAAGTCACACTTGTTGCGTGACAAGGACGGCAAGCCATTTGTCTATCCTTACTTTATCCATGACTCTTATGACTCTAGTGATGCTGTCAACAAGTTTGATTGGACCAAAGCTACAGATAGCAAAGCTTATCCTGAAAATGTCAGGAGCCGTGACTACATGAAAGGATTGATCGCTCTTCGTCAATCTACAGACGCCTTCCGACTCAAGAGTCTACAAGATATCAAAGAGCGCGTCCGACTCATTACTGTCCCAGGCCAAAATGGTGTTGAAAAAGAAGACGTGGCCATCGGCTACCAAATCACCGCTCCAAATGGAGATATCTACGCTGTCTTTGTCAATGCGGATGATAAGGCTCGTGAATTTACTCTAGGAACTGCCTTTGCTCACTTGAGAAAGGCCGAAGTTCTCGCAGATGAAAACCAAGCAGGACCAGTAGGAATTGCTAACCCTCAAGGTCTCGAATGGACTGAAAAAGGCTTAAAATTGAACGCTCTCACTGCCGTTGTTCTCCGCTTGTCTCAAGGTGGTGCCATTGTCGCCCCAGCTGTGGAAGAAAAACCAGAGTTTGATCTTTCTAGCTTGGAAGTTGAACCAGAACAAGGTCAAGCTCAAAACCTAGCAGCCAATCCTGAAACTCAAGAAACTGCTGCAGAGGCTCACTCTCAGAACCTCCTTCCAAACACAGGAACTGAGAACAAATCCCTTCTTGCCCTTGCTGGATTCAGCATCCTTGCCCTTCTCGGACTTGGATGGTTGAAAAAAATAAGAAAGAGAACTGATACTCAATGAAAATCAAAGAGTAAACTAGAAAGCTAGCCACAGGTTGCTCAAAGCACAGCTTTGAGGTTGTAGATAAGGCGAAGCTGACCTGGTTTGAAGAGATTTTCAAAAAATATAACCTAGCCCTCCTATAGAGAAAACACCCCATGGTCAGAAGAATCTTATAGTCATGGGGTGTTGTTTTTATGATACACTTATCTATCAAATCATATATTCCACACTATAGGTGGCATCTGATAAGATACGAGCCAGGAACTGTTTGGTTCGTTCTTCTTGTGGACGACTAAAGAAATCGTGGGGATTATTCTCCTCCACGATACGGCCTCCATCCATAAAAATAACGTGGTTGGCAACATCTCTAGCAAATCCCATCTCATGCGTGACGACCACCATGGTCACACCTTCTCCCGCCAACTGTTTCAGAACATCCAAAACATCTCCAACCAACTCAGGGTCTAGTGCTGATGTTGGTTCATCTAGCAAAATGACCTCGGGCTTTACGGCAATAGCACGCGCAATTCCTATTCGTTGTTGTTGCCCCCCAGATAGTTGTGAAGGGTAGTAGTCCTTATAGGCCAGTAAACCAACTTTTGCTAAGGCAGATTCTGCACGTTTGAGCGCTTCTTCCTTGGGAACTTTACGAGCGACGATTAGACCTTCTAGAATATTTTCCAGAGCAGTTTTGTTTGCAAAGAGATTGTAGTGTTGGAAAACAAAGGCTGTTTTTTGGCGAATTTCTAGAATGTCTTTCTTGCTTAATTTGGCTAAGTCATAGGTCTTTCCTGCCAAGGTCAAACGGCCACTGTCAGCTTTTTCTAAGTGGTTGAGACAACGGAGAAAGGTCGTTTTCCCCGAACCTGATGGTCCTAAAATAACGACGACATCCCCTTGGTTGACCTGGATATTGACATCCTCCAGCACCTGCCTCTCACCAAATGTTTTTGCGATATGTTCTACTTGTAACATCCTGTCCTCCTATACAAAACGCGCGCTAGATGCTTTCGCTCTCTTTTCTTTTTTCTCATAGCCTTTTTCTAATACAGAAAAGCCCCACTGAATCAAACCACAGATCAAAATATACTGCAAAAAGATCACAAAATAAGACTCAAAATACTGGTAACCGTAGGACGCCTCCACACGGGCAATAGCAGTGATATCCTTGATGGTCATGACAAAGACCAAGGAGGTCCCTTTGACGATATTAATCACCAGATTGGCCAAGTTAGGCAAGGCTGAGCGCAGGGCTTGAGGAAAAACAATCCTTAGATAGGCCTGGGTCGTAGTCAGCCCAATCGCATGCGCTGCCTCTAGTTGTCCCTTGTCCACTGTCAAGATAGCTGAACGCAAAATCTCCGACAAACTCCCGACTGTCATCAAACTATAAATGACAAAGGCATAGTAGAGAGGATCAAGCTTGAAAATATCAAGGTCACTTCCTATGCTTTTGAGAAATTGATTCAGCAGGCTTGGAAACAAACTATAAAAGAAGAGAATCAATAAAATCGGAGGAGTCGCTCGGATAAAGGCCAGATAGACCAGAGAAAAACTCCTCACACTTCGAACCTTGTAAATCTGCCCCAAGGCTAAAAATAGAGCCGGTAAAAAGCTTAAGACCATAGCCACAATCATGATAATCAAGGTGATTGGCACACCCTTCAAGGTCTCCAGAAAAGTCTTTACAATATAGTCTATATCCATTTCTTACCTCCCTTTTGTTTCCAAAGACTTCTCAAGCAAACGACTCAAGCTAGAAATAACCAAGGCAATCCCCCAGTAAAGAAGCGCAACTGCCGTATAGGTTTCCAGAGAGTAGTTCCCTAAATTGCGACTGATCAAGAGATTCCCCGCCCCCATAACATCAACGAAACCAATCGTATAAGCCAAGGCAGCATCCCGCATGAGATTGAGAATAGTGGTCGTTATATTGGGAAGAGCAACTTGAAAAGCTTGGGGAAAAATGATTCTCCAAAAAGTCTGACTTGGAGTCAAACCAATACTAAGTCCGGCCTCTGTCTGACCCTTTGGAATAGCTTGATAGGCTGCCTTGAAAACCTCGGCAAAAATAGCCGCAAACAAGAGAATCATCGTCAGGAGAACAAAAATAGTTTTAGACCAGTTATTGATATCCAAACCAAGCCACCATTTCAGAAATTCTGGCAAGCCATAAAAGACTAGAAAAAGCAAGACAATCGGCGGTGTACAACGTAGGGTAAATATATAGCCTTTGGAAATCGCTGCAAAACTCTTGTCTTCTCCTACTTGTGCCCAGGCCAAGAGACCTCCAAAAAGGGAACCAAGAAGAGTGGTAAAAAAGAGAATGGACAAGGTCATAGGAAGTGCCTGCCATAAGGTTGGCAAAAACTGAAAGACCTTGGAAAAATCATAAGAAACCATGCAAAACCCTTTCTAGTCTTGGAATTTCTGGTCTAGTCTTTGTCTACATAACTAAAGACATCTTCTTTAAAGTATTGCTGAGATAACTTAGCAAGCGTGCCATCTTCTTTCAACTCTTTGATTGCTTTTTCATATTCTTTAGCGAATTGCTCACCCTTTTCATCACGGTGAATCAAGGGATAAGTTGGAATGCCTTTATATGGGAACCAGCTGAGTTTATCCGCATATTGGTGGTAAGGGCCATCTTCTGCGGTAACTGCTTTTTCAAAGGACAGTTTGATATCAAAGAAGGCGTCATAACGTCCTTCCAAGACCCAGGCATAGGCATCTGCCACTTTAAAGGATTCAGCTGCTGTCAACTCAATCGGTGCATCCTGATGTTTTTCATTGTAGCTGGTGATAACATTCCATTGAGCATTCTGTGGAGAGATGGGAACCAATTTTCCTTTATTCTTAGCAAAGTCATCAATGGTTTTGTATTTCTGTTCATCTTCTTTTCTGACAGTAAATCCGATGATGCTCGCTCCGACTGGTTCAGATGGAATGACAAACTTTTTAGCTCGTTCATCTGTGTACCAAGCTCCCTTGGTTCCGATGTCATACTTGCCTGATTCCAGACCAATCAAGAGGTCGTCATCACTGGTACCCGTATATTCAAATTGATAGTTTGCCAACTTCTCATCAACAGCCTTCAAAACAGCTACCTCATAACCATCTGATTCCCCTTTTTCATTGACAAAGTCATAAGGTACATAGTTTTGTGTATGGGCAACCTTCAAGGTTATGACTTCAGCAGACGAAGCTGTTTCTCCCTCCTTGGCTGGAGCACCAGCTAAACTTCTCCCGATAATCGTTGCCCCAATTACTGCAACAACTGCTACACCACCGATAATCCATGCTTTTTTACTCATCTTTTTCTCCTTTAGTTTTTAAGCGCTTCTCTCACCCACTGGATACGTTCAACTGCGATATCACTTGGAATGGTACAATCTGCCCCAAGTACCAAGCCCTGTTCCCCAGCTTCTGCAACTAGTTTCTTTGCCTCAGCCTGAATGGCATCCTTGCTACCAGTATACAGCAAGCCTGTCTTGCCATTTTCGAATCCTCCAAGAACCGTACGTCCCTTGAAAATCTCACGACCTTCCTTGAGAGTGATTCCCTCTGGTCCTACAGCCCAGTTAAAGACTTGGGCTGGATAGTCTGCAAAAAGGTGAATATCATTTCGCGCTCCCTCGTAGCCACAGATATGAAGAACAGTGACGCCACCAACAGCACTAGCTGCTTCCAGAACAGTTATCTCGCTAGGTGCAATGACGGCTTGATAATCTGCTGCCGACACTCGTTGATCTTGGATACTCTGCACGCTGAGGTAGATTCCATCAGCACCAGCCTCTTCGATGACAGATCGACTGAGACTCGCAATATCCTCTGCAATCACATCCAACACCTTTTTAAGGGCTTCAGGATCTTCCACCAGAAAGTCTGCAATGAGGTCATCGCCACCAGACACTTCCCCAAGCAACCACTTGAGATAGGTCACAGGAGCAAAAATATTGTAAATCGCAACGATATCTTCTGTAAATTCTTGCTTGATTTTCTTAACCAAGTCCACCTGCTCTTTTATCCAAGCATGATCTGTTCCGAGTGGTTGAATGGTTGCCAATTCTTGAAGTGATTTCCCTTTGGCAATCGCTGGATTTGGATAAGCAAAGTAGCCATCACTCATGAGTTTGATAAAGTCTGGCTGAACTTCTCGGATAAAGCGCTTATGTCCCTCGATATTCTTCTCGATAATGACTGGATTTGAGAAACCGTGTAGCCATTCGTCTTCGGATATGAAATGGTGCCAAAAGCCAACTGGCACACGATCAACCTTTTCACCTTTAAATGCTTTTAAAACCCATTCTTTTTTTTCTGACATTCTTATTCTCCATTTCTTACTTTTTCAACTAATAAACTGCTTGCGATATCATTCGAGCGTAGAAAGGGGAGACTGGACTTGGAAAAATCCTGAACTCCACGACATCTCTCTCCATTTTTGCAGTGCCCATTTTTTACGACGCTTATGGCAACCAAAGCCAGCAAACCGACAACTGCAATGAAGATGCCCCATCTTTTACTTTTCATAGCTCCTCCTTTTAGAGAACAGCTGCCTGCCGAATCCAGTCCAACCTCCCTAAGTCAAAGTCATCTGGAACAGTACAGTCAGCTCCCAGAAGAACGCCTTTACTACCAGCTTCAGCCAACAACTGCCTTGTTTCATCTTGCAATTCCGCCTTGGAACCTTGATAAAGCAAACTTTTTTTGCCATTTTCAAATCCACCTAAAACGGCCTTGCCTGGAAACAACTCTTGACCCTGTGTCAAACTAACATCCTCATGGTGGGTCGCCCAGTTGACCACTTGAGCTGGATAATCCTTAAATATCGTCACATCATTGCTCGCACCTTCAAAACCACAGATATGGAGGATATTGGTCCCACCAACCTGATTAGCTGCCTCAAAAATCGCTATATTGCTCGGTTCGATATGGGTTTGGTAGAGTGCTGGTGCGATGCGCTCATCTTGAATTTCCTGAGTGCTGAGGTAAATCCCGTCAACACCGCCTTGCTGGATGATTTTCTGAGTTAGGATAGCAATATCTCCTGCAATCACATCTAGAATAGCTCTGAATTGCTCAGGATTTTCAAGCAATAGATCAGCCACTTCCCTATCTCCTCGTGAAGTTTCTGTACGGAACCAGCGCTTGAGGTAGGAGATAGGGGAAAAGATATTGTAGAAAGAAGCAATCTCTTCGGTAAAGGTCTCTCGAATCGCTTGTACCACTTCCACCTGTTGCTGAATCTATGGGTGTTCGTCACCAATCGACTCAATAGAAGTCAGCTCCTGAATGCTTGCAATCTTAGGATTACAGACATTACTTGGATAAAGGAAAAAACCGTCGCTCATAATTTTGACAAAATCAGGGCGAATCCTTTCCACATAGTTGCGATGCCCATCAACACTTTTTTGAAAGATACGTGGATTATTTAATCCCTGCCCCTTTTCTTCGAGTGTTACAAAATGAAACCAAAATCCGACAGGAACTCTTTCCACTTCATCGCCTCGAATCGCTCTAAAAACTAGATCTCTTTTACTTGCCATACCTTTCTCCTTCCATCTGGATTGAAACCATCTTACCACTCCTTTTCCCCTTTTCCCAATATATATTGACTATCAACTCGATTGGAAATTTTTATATCTATAAAGAAAAAAATCCCTGAAAAGCTTGATATTACTAGCCTTTCAAAGATTCACTTTATTTTCATCTATTTTTCAAAAAGGAGTTGATATAGATTTTCTATCAAGCCGATTGAATTTTTTTATATCCATCTTCATTCCAAAATTAAGTACATAATTTTATCCTAATACCAAATTACTACTGAAAAATTTCTTTTCTCTCGATATTTCCTTGCACAAATCCCATGAAAACGCTACAATATTAATAGACTATTATTAGGAGGATGGGATTATGAAAATATCCAAAGTTACCATTACAATTGCTTCTACACTTACTTCCGTCATTTTACTGACTGGCTGTGGCACAAATTCGGCAAATTCACAGACAACACAAAGTAGTACATCTGACAATCAGGTTACAATGACCTATGATCAGTTGCGTTCAAGAGAAAATACTATGTCAACTCTTTGGTATCAAAAAGCAGCTGAGACCAAGGCACTCTATCTACAAGGTTACAATGTCGCTACTGATCGTTTGAAAGAACTACTAAAAACACAGACAGATAAACTCTACTCTATCGTTTTGGACTTAGACGAAACCGTATTAGACAATAGCCCTTATCAAGCGCAAAATGTCAAAGATGGAACAGCATTTACCCCAGAAAACTGGGATGTCTGGGTAAAAAAAGCCGCAGCCAAGGCTGTACCAGGTGCTAAAGACTTTCTCCAATTTGCAGACCAAAACGGTGTCCAAATTTACTATGTATCTGACCGCACGATAGATCAGGTAGATGATACGATCAAAAACCTAGAAAACGAAGGAATTCCTGTACAAAGCCGCGATCATCTCATGTTCTTAGAAAAAGGCGTCAAATCTAAAGAAGGTCGTAGACAAGCAGTCCAAGAAAAAACCAACTTAGTCATGCTACTAGGAGACAATCTTGTGGACTTTGCAGAGTTTTCAAAGACCTCTGAAACTGAGCGCGACCAAAAATTAGAGGAATTACAAAAAGAGTTTGGTGAGAAATTCATCATTTTCCCTAACCCAATGTACGGATCATGGGAAAGCACTGTTTACAATGGTAATAAATTGGATGCCAAGGGTCAAACTGAAGAGCGCCAAAAAAACTTACAGGGTTTTGATAAATAAATAAGAGAGCTATCTACCAGTTTACACCAACCACAAGATATCGTATTTGCGAGAATATCAAAAAAAGACGATTTCCAAGCGGAGATCGTCTTTTTCACTATTTTATCTTGTACTTGGTATAAACTAGTATATATTCCACTAGATAGTATACTCTATCGCTTGTACCACTTCCACCTGTTGCTGAATCCAAGGGTGTTCCTCACCAATCGACTCAACCGATTGAATTTTTTTATATCCTCTCTTTCATGGCAAAGTAGGCTCGTACTTTGGGTGCCACTTGTGTTCCGAAGAGTTCAATAGCTATCAGAACCTGGTCATGTGGCATAGAACCAAGCGGTAGATGGAGCATGAAACGGTCCAAGCCTAAATCCTCAATCATGCGAATCAATTTTTCTGCCACCTGGTCTGGATTCCCCACAAACATGGCTCCATTTGGACCAACTTGCTCCAAATATTGCTCATAAGTCAACTCCTGCCAGTGTGGACGGTCCTTGGAAATCGCATCCACCACTTGCTTGGTCGGATGGAAATAATCTTTCACCGCCTGCTCGCCATCTTCCGCAATCCAACCCCAAGAATGAGCACCCACTTTCAGGTCTTTATCCGCATGACCGACTTCCCTACCAATCTCACGATAAGCTTGAATCAACTTTTTAAAATAACGTGGATTGCCACCGATAATGGCATAGACAATCGGCAGCCCCGCCTGAGCAATCTTCACTGTTGATTCGACATGGCCACCTGTCGCCACCCACAATGGCAATTTGTCCTGAACTGGACGGGGATAGACTTCTTTTCCAGCAATGCTTTGGGTCAATTGACCTTGCCAGTCTATCTCGGTCTTTTCATTGACTAACTGGAGCATGTCTAATTTCTCATCAAAGAGAGCTTCATAGTCTTTCAAGTCATAGCCAAACAGTGGGAAAGACTCGGTAAATGAACCACGCCCAGCCATAATCTCCGCACGTCCATTTGACAAAGCATCGATAGTAGCATATTGTTGGAACAAGCGAATCGGATCCATACTCGAGAGTATGCTGACTGCACTGGTCAAACGAATTTTCTTGGTATTGACTGCACCAGCTGCAAGAACAATCTCTGGCGCCGATACCGCAAAGTCCTCCCGATGATGCTCCCCAATCCCGTACACATCCAAACCAACCTTATCAGCCAGCTCAATTTCTGCCACCAACTGACGAATGCGTTCATCATGACTGTAAATCTGCCCAATCGCTTCTAGAGCTGTTGTTTCACCAAATGTTGAAATTCCTAATTCTACCATCCTGTTTCCTCGCTATCTCTTTTAGTTTTAGGGTATTTTATCACTAATTAGTTTTATTTTCAATAAATTTGCTCATTAGAAAAAGCCTAGATCAACTAGACTTTCTTGGTTTATTCTACTGTTACTGACTTAGCAAGGTTACGTGGTTTGTCCACATCAAGGCCACGGTGGAGTGTTGCAAAGTAAGCGACCAATTGCGTTGGTACGACCATTGAGATTGGTGAGAGGTAAGGGTGTACGGTCGTAAGGACGATATCGTCTGTGTCTTTAGCAACATTTTCTTCTGCGATAGTGAGAACCTTGGCACCACGGGCTGCGACCTCTTGGATATTTCCACGAGTATGGTTGGCAAGGACTGGATCTGACAAGAGGGCCAAGACAGGCGTCCCTTCTTCAATCAAGGCAATGGTTCCGTGCTTGAGTTCTCCTGCCGCAAAGCCTTCACACTGGATGTAAGAAATCTCTTTGAGTTTGAGACTTGCTTCCATGGCTACATAGTAGTCTTGACCACGTCCGATGTAAAAGGCATTGCGAGTGGTTTCAAGAAGGTCACGAACCTTGGCATCAATGGTTTCTTTTTCAGAAAGAGTTGATTCGATAGACTGAGCTACGATTGACAATTCATGAACCAGATCAAAGGCTTGCGCTTTAGCATTGCCGTTTGCTTCTCCGACTGCTTTTGCAAGGAAGGCAAGAGCTGCGATTTGCGCTGTATAAGCCTTTGTTGATGCTACGGCAATTTCAGGACCTGCATGAAGGAGCATGGTATGATTGGCTTCACGTGAAAGGGTTGAACCTGGGACGTTTGTCACTGTCAAGCTTGGAATGCCCATTTCATTGGCCTTAACCAAAACCTGACGGCTATCCGCTGTTTCACCAGACTGGCTGATAAAGATGAAGAGTGGTTTTTTGCTGAGAAGTGGCATACCATAGCCCCACTCAGATGAGATTCCAAGTTCAACTGGTGTATCTGTCAACTCTTCCAGCATCTTCTTAGAAGCAAATCCTGCATGGTAAGATGTTCCAGCTGCAAGGATGTAGATGCGGTCTGCATCTTGAACAGCCTTGATGATAGCTGGATCTACAACAACTTGACCAGCCTCATCTGTGTAGGCTTGGATGAGTTTACGCATAACCGTTGGTTGCTCGTCGATTTCCTTGAGCATGTAGTAAGGATAAGTCCCCTTACCGATATCTGACAAGTCTAGCTCAGCAGTATAGCTAGCACGCTCACGGCTATTACCATCATAGTCTTGAACTTCGACACTATCAGCCTTGACGATCACCAACTCTTGGTCATGGATTTCCATGTATTGGTTGGTCTCACGAATCATGGCCATAGCATCTGAGCAGACCATGTTATAACCTTCCCCAAGACCAATCAAAAGTGGAGATTTGTTCTTAGCGACATAGATGACATCTGGATTTTCAGAGTCAATCAAGGCAAAGGCATAAGAACCACGGATGATGTGAAGAGCTTTTTTGAAGGCTTCAAGAACTGAAAGACCATCTTCTTCTGCAAATTTTCCAATCAAGTGAACAGCGATTTCCGTATCGGTTTGCCCCTTGAAGTGGTGACCTGCAAGGTATTCTTCCTTGATTTCGAGGTAGTTTTCAATCACCCCATTGTGCACCAAGACAAAACGTCCTGTCTCAGAGCGGTGTGGGTGAGCATTGTCTTCCGTTGGTTTCCCGTGAGTCGCCCAACGCGTATGTCCGATACCTGTTGTTCCCTCAACACCGGCTGTCTTGGCAGACAATTCTGCGATACGACCGACAGCCTTGACTAGATGATTTTCAGCACCACCTAGGACAAAAATCCCCGCAGAATCATAGCCACGGTATTCGAGCTTTTCAAGCCCTTGAATCAAAATATCAGTTGCATTTGTGTTTCCAACAACACCAACAATTCCACACATAGTATATACGACACAGACCAGCTGTGCTTTCCCCTTAAATTGGTATAGTCTGATTTCCCTTTTACAGAATCAGCAAAAACAGTATATACTTGTTTTTCTCACTTGTCAAGAATAAAAATTGGTATAGTTTTTCTATCTAGTATTTTATCAAGATTTCACTTGATACCTGACAAGTCGGCATCAATTACTTATAATGAATAGAGGAGGTATTTGCCATGTGGTTTTTCTTCGCACTTTTATCAGCTATCTTTGCAGCCTTAACGTCAATTTTAGCCAAGATTGGGATTGAGGGAGTTCCATCCAATCTAGCAACCGCTATTCGTACAGTCGTCGTCATTCTTATGGCTTGGACCATGGTTTTCTTGACCAATAGTCAGACCGAAATTGTCAACATCAGTAGAAAAAGTTGGCTCTTTCTCATCTTATCAGGCTTAGCCACTGGCGCCTCCTGGCTCTGCTACTACAAGGCACTACAGATGGGCAATGCGACTGAGGTATCTGCTGTCGATAAATTCAGTCTCGTCATTACCCTCGTTCTAGCCTTTTTTTTCCTACAGGATGTCCTGACGTTTAAAACAATTATTGGCTGTATCTTGATTACGATTGGGACCTTGGTGATGATATTGTAATAAAAAGTGAGATGAATACCATCTCACTCTTTTTATTCTTAAAATCCATTATGGTCGCTGAGTTCCTTGAACCAGTGGCCTGATTTCTTCAGGCGACGTTCCTGTGTTTCCAAGTCAAGCTCAATCAGACCATAGCGGTTTTTATAACTGTTGAGCCATGACCAGCAGTCAATAAAGGTCCAGATTAAGTATCCTTTACAGTTGGCTCCATCTTCAATCGCACGGTGAAGTTCACGCAGATGTCCTTTGACAAAGTCGATACGATAGTCGTCTTGAATCATGCCATTCTCACGTAATTTATCCTCACCCTCAACACCCATGCCATTCTCTGTCAACATCCACTCGATATTGCCATAATTTTCCTTGATGTTTTGAGCGATGTCATAAATCCCTTGCTCATAAATTTCCCAACCGCGGTGAGGATTGATTTTACGGCCCGGCATGATATAAGGCTCATAGAAATGTTCTGGCAAGAGTGGACTGTCTGGATGCTTGGCAAAACGTGGCGCCATAACGCGCAAAGGTTGGTAGTAATTGACTCCAAGAAAGTCCACTGTGTGCTCCCGAATGAGTTCTAACTCTTCAACAGTGTACTCTGGCAGCAAATCATGCTCAGCTAAAATTTCCACTAATTCTTCTGGATAAGCTCCTAAAACAGATGGATCTAGGAAAGATTGAGCTTGGAAGAGATCCGCAATGCGAGCAGCCTTGACATCTGCGGGATGCTGGCTACGTGGATAAGCTGGTGTCAAGTTGAGGACAATCCCAATCTTGGAATCAGGCAAAACTTCATGACAGGCCTTAACCGCAAGACTACTAGCCAGTTGTGTGTGATAGGCAACCTTAACCGCTGCTTTGGCATCTACCTTGTGAGGATAGTGGGCATCATAAAAATAACCAAATTCTACAGGGACAATGGGCTCGTTAAAGGTAATCCATTGGTCCACCAAGTCACCGTAAGTCTCAAAACAAAAACGAGCATAGTCTTCATAAGCCTTGACAGTTGCCTTATTTTCCCAACCATCGCCGTCTTCTTGGAGGGCAAAAGGCAGGTCGAAGTGATAGAGATTGACTAAGAGACGAATCCCCTTGGCCTTAATAGCCTCAAAAACCTGACGGTAGAAAGTCACCCCTTGAAGATTGACTTCTCCACGACCTTGCGGGAAAATACGAGACCACTGGATAGAAGTACGAAAGGCTGTATGCCCAGTCTCTACCAAAAGTTCAATATCCTTTTCCCAGTTTTCATAGAAGGTCGATGTTTTATCAGGTCCAATCCCATTGTAGTAGCGGTTTGGCTCTACTTGATACCAATAATCCCAGAGATTGTCTCCCTTGCCGTCACCAGGTACACGACCTTCTGTCTGTGGTCCAGAAGTGGAGGAACCCCAAACAAAATCCTTTGGAAATTTTAGCATAGCTTTACCTCTTCATTTACTCATTTCCCCCATTATATAGAAAAAACAAGGTAAAAACTAGTTACATTTTTGCCTTGTTTTTCTTCTGATTATAGTTTTTATTTCTTGCTGAGGATTTCAAGCGTTTCAAGCAAGTTGTCTGCATGAACTTCGATGGTGTCACCAGTCGCCTTGATCTTGACTTCTACGATACCATCAGCTGCTTTTTTACCTACAGTGATACGGATTGGCAACCCAATTAAGTCGCTATCGCTAAACTTCACTCCGACACGTTCGTTACGGTCGTCTGTCAAAACTTCGTAACCAGCTCCCATCAAACTTGCTTCAAGTTTTTCTGTTAAGGCTTGCGCTTCTTCATCTTTGACATTGACAGTAATCAAGTGCACATCAAATGGTGCCAATTCTTTAGGGAAGTTAACTCCCCAAGCGTAACGGTATTCACCTTTTGGCGTTTTGTTAACAAAGAGGCGAGCGTGTTGTTCCATAACTGCCGAGAGAAGACGACTAACACCGATACCGTAACATCCCATGATGATTGGCACAGCACGGCCATTTTCGTCCAAAACATCTGCACCCATGCTTGCTGAGTAGCGAGTTCCGAGTTTGAAAATATGGCCGATCTCAATACCACGAGCGAAGTTAAGAACCCCTTGTCCGTCTGGTGAAATTTCACCCTCACGAACTTCACGGATATCCACGTATTCTGCAGTAAAATCACGACCTGGGTTCACACCCGTCAAGTGGTAACCATCTTCGTTGGCCCCCACAACAGCATTGCGAACATCTTGTACCTTACGGTCTGCAATGATTTTCACATTTTCTGGCAAACCAACTGGGCCAAGCGAACCAAAGCCAGCTGAGATAACATTTGCTACTTCTTCCTCGCTCGCAACATCAAAGAAATCTGCTCCCAAGTGGTTTTTCAACTTAACTTCATTGAGTTGGTCATTTCCAACTAGAAGGGCTGCAACAAGCTCACCATCTGCCATGTAGAAGAGGGTTTTGATTGTTTGTTCTTCTGGAACGTTGAGGAAGGCTGTGACTTCATCGATGGATTTAACACCCGGAGTTTCGACGCGAATCACTTCTTCTTCCGAAACGACACGGTTACTTGGTTTGTACTCGTTTGCTGCCATTTCTAAGTTAGCTGCATAGCTAGACTCACTTGAGTAGGCAATGGTATCTTCACCAGAAACCATCCATTTAAGCAATTCTGCCTTGATTTCTTCTTGCACTTCTGCAGGAATTTCATCAAATGAGGCAACTGACTTGTCTAAGACAACCCAGCGGTCGAGGTCTGTACGGGCTGGTGTGATGGCCATAAATTCTTGGCTATCCTTACCACCCATGGCACCACCGTCACCGATGATGGCCTTGAAGTCCAAGCCACTACGAGTGAAAATTCGTTCATAGGCCGCCTTGTACTCGTCATAAGTCACATCCAAACTATCGTAATTAGCATGGAAACTATATCCATCTTTCATGATAAATTCACGCGTACGGAGAAGGCCGTTACGTGGACGTTTTTCATCACGGTATTTCGGCTGGATTTGGTAAAGGTTAAGTGGCAATTGCTTGTAAGACTTGACAGAGTCACGAACAATAGCTGTAAAAGTTTCTTCGTGTGTCGGACCTAGAATAAAGTCTGACTTTTCACGATTTTTCAGTTTATAAAGGTCTTCACCATAGGTTTCATAACGGCCTGATTCACGCCAAAGATCAGCACTGAGAAGGGCAGGAGCCAACATCTCCACCGCACCAATCTTATCAAACTCTTGGCGCATGATATTCTTGGCCTTTTCAATCACACGATTAGCAAGTGGTAGGTAAGAATAAACACCAGCAGAAACTTGACGAACATAACCAGCACGCAACATAAGGGCGTGGCTGATAACTTGAGCATCGCTTGGCATTTCGCGAAGCGTTGGGATTAGCATTTTACTTTGTTTCATAATATTCCTCGATTATCTAAAAGAAGAGTCGCATAATGTCATTCCAGGTCACAGCTAGCATCAAGAAAACCATGATAACTACACCAGCCATGGTGACATAGGTTTCAATTTCTTGTTTAAGGGGTTTCCGGCGGATAGCCTCTAGGATATTGAGCACAATCTTTCCACCATCCAAAGCCGGAATCGGAATCAAGTTAAAAATTCCAATATTGATGGAAATCATGGCTAGGAAGTAGAGGACATTCTCAATTCCATTTTTAGCAGCATCGCTACTTGCCTTAAAAATGGCAACGGGACCACCTAGTTTGTTCAAATCTGGATGGAAAATCAAGTTTTTCAGAGCCGAAAGGATGCGAAGTCCTGAGTCAGCAGCAGTTGTAAATCCACCAACAAACATGGATAGGAGGTCTGACTTGACCCCCGGTTGAACCCCAAGAATATAACGTCCTTGATTCTCTTCTGGAGTCACAGTAACTTGTTTTTCGCTACCATTTTCAGAAATGGTCACATCTAAGGTCGGGGCTGTCTTGTCCTTGGTATCTGCTTCCACAGCCTGGGTCAAGTCTTGCCAATTCTTAACCTTATGCGAGCCGACCTTGGTAATTTGGGCGGTCTCAGCTACGCCTACCTTAGACAAAGCTCCCTCTGGCATGACATGAAAGAGATTGGTCTGAGTATCTCTAACACCACCCTGCAAAAAGATCAAGATCCAAAAAACAACAACACCTAAGATAAAGTTATTCATAGGACCTGCAAAGTTGGTGATGAGCTTACCCCAGATAGAAGCGTTTTGATACTGTACATCCAGAGGGGTAATGCGTACTTCGGTTCCATCTTCTTCAACAACCGTTGCATCATGATCCACTGTAAAAGTCTTTTCTTCTTCCAAGACCAACCCCTTGATAAAGAGCTTGTCTTCAAAGTCAAACTGGGTTACCTGCATAGGAAGAGCTGTTTGATCCAGTTTCTTCCCTGAGAGGTTAATCCGTTTGACCTTACCATCGTCGGCAAGCGTTAAACTGACTGGAGTTCCTGTCTTGATTTCTGTCGCATCATCACCCCAGCCTGCCATACGAACATAGCCTCCTAGAGGAAGGATACGAATTGTATAAGCAGTACCATCCTTGCCGATATGGGAAAAAATCTTGGGTCCCATACCAATGGCAAATTCACGAACTAGAATGCCTGATTTCTTGGCAAAATAAAAATGTCCAAACTCATGCACCACCACAATAATCCCAAAAACGAGGGTAAAGGTTAGCAATCCAATCATTCAATATTCCTTTCTTTAAAACAGGCAAAATAAGTGCATCATTGGAAACACAATCAGCATGCTGTCAAAGCGATCCAACACACCGCCATGTCCAGGGATAAATTTCCCAGAATCCTTAACACCGAAATGGCGTTTCATGGCACTCTCAATCAAGTCACCAAACTGACCTGCCACACTGAAGAAGGCAGCAAAGAGACTCATTCTATAAATCCCATAAGGAAGAGCAACTGTGCTGTCCACTAACATGAAAATCACTGTTATCAGTACCGCACCTAGAATGCCCCCGACAAAGCCCTCAATACTCTTATTAGGAGAAACTCTTGGTGCCAACTTATGTTTACCAATATTCATCCCTGTCAGGTAGGCTGCGCTATCTGTCGCCCAAACGATAAAAAGGGCCAAAAGTACCTTGTCAAAACCTGCCACCCGAGCATCTAGTAAGGCATTAAAGCCAAAACCAACATAAAAGCTCACAGCAATTGGAAAAGCGGCATCTTCAATCGTATAGTTTTTACTGAAAACGGTCGTCCCTAGCATTATGGTAATCAGAACACTATAGGCAACTACATTCCCATCGACAGGCAAAAATGTTAGGTAATTTTCTAAAGGAACTGTGAGAGCGAAGGTCGCAAAAAGAGTCAAAGCGCCCTCAATGGTCATAGTCTTTAGCCCCTTCATGTGCAATAGTTCATGGACGCCTAGCATCGCTAACAAGCCAATCCCTATCTGCAACAAGAGGCCTCCTGCAAACAAGACTGGAAGGAAAATCGCTAGGGCCAATACCGCAAACAATGTTCTCTTTTGTAAATCCTTGGTCATATCTTCTCCTAAACTCCTCCAAAACGGCGATTGCGATGGTTAAAAGCAGCAATAGCTTCCTGCAAGGCGGCTTCATCAAAATCAGGCCACAAGGTATCCGTAAAGTAAAGCTCGCTATAAGCTGCTTGCCATGGCAAGAAATTACTTAAACGCAACTCACCACTTGTACGGATAATCAAATCAGGATCCCGCAAATCCTTTGGCAGGTGTTGTGTGAAAAGATAGTCCCCAATCATATCTTCTGTGATGTCACCAGGGTTGATTTTAGCATCTAGAACATCTTGAGCCAAGCCCTTAAGAGCTTGCGTAATTTCAGCACGACCACCGTAGTTAAGCGCAAAATTGAGAACCAAGCCCGTATTGTTCTTGGTCAACTCCTCTGCTTTTTTCAAAGCTTCAAAAGTCGGCTTAGGCAAACGATCTGTCTCCCCAATCATCTGAATCTTAACGTTATTTGCGTGCAATTCAGGGACATAGTTATCGTAAAACTCGACTGGCAAGTTCATGATAAACTTGACTTCTTGATCTGGACGCGTCCAATTTTCCGTTGAAAAGGCATAAACCGTGATGACCTTGACTCCCATCTTGTTAGCTGCCTTGGTTACCTTTTGGAGGGCTTCCATTCCCGCCTTATGACCAAAAACCCGTGGTTGCATCCGTTTTTTAGCCCAACGGCCATTCCCATCCATGATGATGCCAATGTGAGCAGGAACCTGTGTTGGAACCTCAACTTCTACAGCTTTATCTTTCTTAAAAAATCCAAACATGTTCTTATTCCTATTCAAAAATCTATCATTTCATTATACCATATTTCCCTATTTTCTTCTATTGCTAAGTTATTAGCTCTCCTTACAGACAAAAAATAAGTCGCCTGATTGAGCGACTTATTTTTATAGGGAGATTATTATGAAAAAGTTTTAGGAGTTTAAGTTAAGTTCCTCTTAACTTATGAACCTAGTATACCGTCCCTAACTTAAATTTTTCTTAAGTTTTTTGAGAAAGTCAGATTTTTCCATTTTTCTTGCCAATTTTTCTTGGACAAACGTTCTTGGTAGAGCTTCATTCGATCTTCATTCTCTAAAAAATGAGGAGTTGGGGATACGTGAAAGTTAAAAATATCCTCTAGACCATAGGGCGCAAAGAGCTCTAAAGTTGTGTCGGCATGCAAGCGGAGTCCTATCGCCGTACATCGTTCTGGATACTTACTCATGGCATCACAAGAACTCGTGTAAGGCACAGTGTGGGGACTGTGCAGATGCATATAGACCTGATTTTTCAACTCCCACTGATATCGAGGGAAATCTTCTCTCAGCTTTTTCTCTAGGGATACTGTTTTCTCATAAGAAACATCTGAATCAAAGAAAATCACATCCACATCCGTCTCACTATCAAAAGGCGATTTGTCTGACAAGAGATTCCAGATGAAATTCCTGACAGAACCTGCTGCCAACCACGAATCTTTCAGACCAAGGTCACGGATGATGGTCAGAATGGTCATCATATCTGGATTTTCTCTGAAAGCATCTAGAATTTCTTGCTCATTTTTCATTGTATTCATACCCTAAATGCTCATATGCCTTAGCAGTCGCCACCCGTCCAGACCTTGTCCGCATGATAAAACCTTTTTGGATGAGGTAAGGTTCGTACATATCTTCGACTGTCTCACGCTCCTCGGCAATATTAACAGAAAGAGTTCCTAAACCGACAGGACCACCACCGTACATCTCAATCATGGTGCGAAGGATTTTTTGGTCTACATAGTCCAAACCTTCACGGTCTACATCCAGCATGGTCAAAGCCTTATCCGTAATCACATCATCAATCAAGCCATCCCCCATAATCTGGGCAAAGTCGCGCACGCGCTTGAGGAGACGATTGGCGATACGAGGAGTTCCTCGACTGCGTAAGGCCAACTCCGAAGCTGCCTCATGGGTGATTTCCATCTCAAAAATATCTGCTGTCCGCTCAACAATCTCTGTCAAGTCAGCGTGGGCATAGTATTCCATATGACCTGTAATCCCAAAACGTGCCCGCAGAGGATTTGAGAGCATCCCCGCACGTGTCGTTGCACCAATCAAGGTGAATGGTGGCAAGTCCAAATGAACACTGCGACTGCCTTCACCAGCACCAATCATAATATCAATGTAGAAGTCTTCCATGGCACTATAAAGTACCTCTTCCACCGACATGGGCAAGCGATGAATCTCGTCAATAAAGAGAACGTCTCCAGGCTCCAAATCATTCAAAATTGCTACCAGATCACCAGCTTTTTCAATGACAGGACCTGATGTTTGCTTGAGATTGACACCCAATTCATTGGCAATAACAAAAGCCATGGTCGTTTTCCCCAAACCTGGAGGACCAAATAAAAGAACATGGTCCAGCGCCTCATCGCGCATTTTTGCTGCCTCAATAAAGATTTGCAGCTGATCCTTGACCTTATCCTGCCCAATATATTCACGTAAAAACTGAGGACGGAGGGTACGTTCTACTAACTCCTCATCCCCCATGATCTCATTGTCTAAAATTCTACTCATGGCTCTATTATATCAAAAATCCAAGCCACAAACAAAAAAGCCGCCTGATTGGGTGGCCTCTTTAGGGAGATTATTATGAAAAAGAAAAGTTTAGGATTTCATTAAATAAAGTTAGGAGGTCTTTATTTAAAGATTATATGATACAAGATGAATCTTAAAGCTAACTTAACTTTTTCTTTGATTTATCTTTTTTTAAAAAATTTTTTTCAAAATAGATTTTTCCTCCCTAAGTCATAAAAAAGCCACCTGATTGGGTGACTTCTTTAGGAGATTATGATGAAAAAGAAAAGTTTGGGATTTCATTAAATAAAGGGTACTCAATGAAAATCGAAATCACACTAGGCAGATAGACGCAAGCATAACTATAGTTAGCTAAGTCGACTCTAACGAAGATTGATGAGATTTTCGAAGAGTATTAGGAGGTCTTTATTTAATAACTATATAATACACAAGGAGACTTAAACTTTACTTAAGAAAAAATGATTTTTTTATCTTTTTCGATCCACCCAAATCATTCCAGTACAATCATAAGCAGATAAGGTTTCAAATCCCAGAGAACGATAGAATCCCAAGGTTTTTTCTGTCTGTTCGGTCACTAGTTGGACTTGATAGGCATCTTTGAAGTCACCTAAAGCCTCTTTCATCAAGTTGCTACCAATTCCTTGGCGCTGATAGCTAGGCAAAACGATCAAATCCTGGACAAAAATCGATGAAAAACCATCTCCGACCAAACGGACCAAGCCCACCACGGCATCGCCATCAAGTGCCAGATAAATCGCTAAGGAGTGAGACAAGGCCTTCTCCAGCATCTGAGGTTGATGGGTATAATTTGTCCATCCAACTGCCTGATAGAGATGCAAAACATCCTCTAGCTTGACAATTTCTTGCCTTCTAATAGTCATCATCTCAATACCTCTCAGAATTCTCTTAAGCTCTTGTACTGCCGTCCATTTTTATCAAAATTTTCAGGAGCCAGCCATGCTTCCAAACGAGCTTTGACTTGAGCCCAGTCCTTATCAATCATAGAGAGCCAATCCGTATCCCTCGTACGTCCCTTATATACGACTGCCTGGCGGAAGGTCCCTTCATAGACAAAGCCCAAACGTTCCGCAGCTCGTCTTGATGGCAGATTTAGAGCATCGCATTTCCACTCATAGCGACGATAGTTAAGCTCCTCAAAAACATAACGAGCTAGGAGATATTGAGCCTCTGTCCCTATACGTGTTCCCCTGAGTTCTGGAGAAAAAGTGACAGCTCCCACTTCTATCACTCGGTTATTCTGGTCAATGCGCATGAGAGAAAAAGTTCCCAAAGCCTTACCAGTTGCCTTGTCTATAATCGCATAGTAAAAACGGTCCTTACGAGCCAACATCTGATTTAAGACGGTAACCAGTTCCTCCATATCTGCCACTGGTTCCTGAAAGAGGTAGGTCCACATCTCCCGAGGAGTATCTGGACCATAAACAGCTAATAAATCCTCCGCATGCTTTTCCACCGAAAGAACCTCTATCCGAGCGTAGCGCCCTTCTAAGAAATCAATGGAAGGCAATTCACCTTGCGTATAACCTTCCATTGACTCACCAATTATCTGACCATATTCATTTACTGGCATTGTTTTCTCCTTGTTTTACGCTGAAAATACTATATCATAATTTGCTCTATATGGAAACTAGCACTCTCCTCAAACCTCATCCTCAACACTACATTAGTGATTCGTTTTCTTTCTTTTATCTTCTAAGGCTTGATTAATTCGTTGGGTGAGCTTGTGAGTTTGCCAGATCTGGTACAACCATATCAGTCCATAAATTAATAAGAAAAAGAACCAAAGCAAGGGACTCAACAATGTTGAACCCCAGCCAAAAAATAGGTAGGTTAATACTAAAATAGTAGCTGTCGCTAACAAATGAACTCCTACACGCATACTATAAGCAAGAAACTCTAGTCTTTCAAGGATTAAGGTCAATACCCCCATAATTCCACTCATCAAAAACAAAGCTAGAATATTTTTTGTCGTTGGTGCGGGATAGGTAATACCTGAATAAAACTGAGCCAATAACACCAAACTCAAATAAACAAAGGAGGCCGTACGCATTCCCGATACAAAATAAGCAATCAATCGCTTCATGATTTTCTCCTATAAACCTAGATAATCCATTAAGGACTTAACGTATTTCCGACTCACACTCGATTTGAGACCCCGAGTCATCTTAGCCATCATGTTCCCTGAAAAGCTATCCGATAATGACTCTAAATGGTCAATGTTTATAACTGAATGACGCGATATCTGTATAAAGTTACGTCGATTAATTTGATTCTGAAAGTTTGTCAATGTTTCCTTAGTTTTATAAATCCCATCTACCGTATAAATGGTCAACAAATTCTTATCGATATCTGCTAGAATAAGATCCTCAATTTTCACCATAACCAGATGATCATCCGTTCGAATAGGAATGACCACCTGATTAGTCGTTGAAAATTGTTCTAAATACTCCATGACCTCTCTTGCTTGGTCGGTTAACTGAGCTGCCTGAATTAAAATGTGTGGGTCTTTTTCTGAAAACTCTGTCTTCATTTCAAAACGAATCTTCATTTTCTCTCCAATACATCTTTATTTTCTCTTGCTAAACACTTTAACAAATAACATCCAAAGAAGAATAGCGACGAGACTGATAATAACCACTATAAAGTATGTTTCTTCCTTTGTCAATAGCTCTTGCCAGTTGATTTGGATTCCCATTTTTTCTTGAAATTCCTGTAACAGACTGTTATTTCCTGAAAATGCGGTCTCTAACCGCTCTTTCATCAAGACTTGTCGATAGAGAGAAGCAATATAAGTTGCAGGGGTACATTTCATGAAAAGCTGTGCAGAATCAGGTAATACTCCAATGGGGATATAAGTTCCTACTAAAAATCCAGAGGCAGTTCCCACTATCGTTGCCAGTTTACCAAGGCTATCTACAGATTGAAAACGGTAAATCAAGAGAACATTTACCAAACTTGAAAGCAGACTGCTTAATAACATAATCAAAGTGATTTCCGGTAAATAGCTGATAACTGGGCTCTCTTTAAAATAAAAACTCATAACAGCATACATAAACACCTGCATGACAAAAGAAATGACAATACTACTGATTAGATAGGACGCCTGTAAGCCCCAGTTACCTAAATCTGTCAAGAAGAGATCTTGATCCACTTGACTTTCGCGATCCTGTACCATTTGTTTAAGAGCCGTAAAACTGGTTGTCATCCCAGTCACAGCCAAGGTCCCACCCATCAGCCAGTTGTTTAAAAGGTTCGTACTATTAGGGAGTTGGGACCAAGAATCTGTCAAATTCTTCTGCAAAAAAATGATATAAAGGAGGAAGGAAATCAATGCCCCCAATAATGAGAAAAATACTCCCGAACGATTACGAAAATATAAGATAAAATTCCGTTTTAATAAAGCTAGCATTAGCGAACCTCTCTTCCTGTAAGTGCAATAAAGGCATCATCCATAGTACCCGAACGAAACTCAAAAGAATCAATTTTTTCTCGAACTTTTGCCAAATATTCAATGGCCTCCTGTGACGTCCTTGGATAAAAAAGATATTCCATCTCATTTTCTTCCTCGACTGTCATTCCAGTCTGTAGCAATTTTTCTAGATCCTTCATTTCCTTAAAACGAATTTTTAGGATATTAGATGCATACTGACTTTTAATAGCAATCGCAGAACCTTGCGCAATCACTTTCCCATGATCAACGATATAGATCTGATCCGCTTCATCTGCTTCATCCAGATAATGAGTCGTTAAGATAATAGTCATCCCTTCATCCTTTTGTAGTCGATACAGTAGATCCCAGATGGATTTGCGAGTTTGAATATTAAGACCTGTCGTTGGTTCATCCAAGAAAAGAATATCTGGTCGCGAAAGAAGAGCACGCGCAATATCAACCCGACGTTTTTGCCCACCTGACAAGGTTCCATAGAGTTGTTTCTGGAAAGCAGTCAAACCCAGTTGATGGATCAAATCATCCACACGACTTGCCGCAATCTCCTTATACTGTTGAGCACGAATCGTGAGATTTTCCCTAACCGTCAACATCTCATCCAGTACACTAGCTTGAAAACCACTCCGATTTTCGTATTTGGCGCATATCGAATCTGACCTTGTGTCGGCTTTTTCAAACCGATTAACATGGAAATAGTGGTTGAGTTCCCTGCACCATTGGGTCCCAAAATAGCATTGAAACTTCCTCTTTCAAACTCTAACTGAATATCGTCAACAGCCATATGATTGCCATACCGTTTAGTCAAATGTTTAGCTTGTAAAATCATATTTTTTCCTCCTCTTTACCACACTAGTTTAACAAAAAGTATGAAAGAAAAATCGACTTTTGAGATAAGCAGTTAAAATGAAAGGCCAAGTGGTAAAATAATGGGGGTTAAGTTAAAGTGGTGCAGACTGCAACCGTTTTTCTCCTATCAAATCACTAGAGGAAGTTTAAAATCACTTATAACCACACATTATATTTTTAAACATGCGCTATAAAAGAGGTGTTTTACTGTATCCGACAGAAAAATCCAAGAGCCGGTAGTATTGTTCTCACCAAATCAAACAATAAAAAATGAATCAGAAATCATGGCACACACTCCCTTCTAGTAAAATGAAAATGCTGAATGGAGCAGGATTGAATTTGAAGCAAGCAAGTATGGTACTGAATTTGAAACTGCCATTAACGATAAGTCTATCTATTAGGAAAGAAATCTTCAATACAAGCAAAAACAGCTCTTGTTATCCAAGAAGAGCTGTTCTATTTTATGAAAGAGAAGGCTACTAGTGCCCCTTGTGCTTCTCTCTACGTTTTTGCTGTTTGCGTTCAAATTTCTCTTGCTTGAGCAATTGCTTTTGGAGACTGGACTGCTGTTTTGAATGCTTTTTTTGTTCCTCATGCTGCAACTGTAAAAGCTCTTGTGACTTAGAAGAAACTTTCTGCTTCACCTGTTTCTTTACAGCTCGCTGCAAACGCTTCGGATTCTTAATCTTCACATGCTGTTTGACTATTGCCTCTGGACTAAAAGATAACCGAGCAAACTGAGTCTGTAAAAGTTTCAAAATTTCATCCTCTTTTGGTTCCTGACCAAATGTCACACGACAAACTTGATAAGTTCCCTCATACTCTTGTTCAAACAATCCATGCCAAAATCCATCTTCAAAATAAACTGTCAAGCCAATTGAAACGATTTTCACGACAGCACCTCCTTAAATCTATCTCTAAGAATGGACAACCAAGGAGGAAGGTTACTGATAGGCTTGCCTACGTCTGGACTACCAACCAGAACTGTGTTTTTATCTTAGTTGGGACTATTATAGCACGGTTCAGCACTATCTACAAATTTTTCAGATGTGTATCAAAAAAATTTATCGTGGCAAACCAAGAGTCTACACTTTCTTTCATTAATAAGCGCCAATCTTTTCGATAACGATGATTCGGTTGATAAGCAACCGTCAACATATGCCCCGTTTCATGATATTTTTTAAACAAAATGGATTTCCCTTTATAATGTGAAATAATATCATCTATCGCGGATGACGCATTCCATATTTCATCAACATCGCTTCCTAGTAATAATAAAGGAGAGGAAATTTTACTCACATCAATCTGAGCCCTACTATCTTCCGAAATATGTTTTCCAAAAAACTTGTTTAACAAATAATTTCCTAGTTGAAATTTTTGATACGGAAGTTCTTTTTGCAAATATTTCCAAGAAGATGAATGAGAGTTGAGTTTTCCCTTTATTCCTTCAAATATTACATTTGAGGGGGAATTGAGTACCAAACATTGCACATCATCCAAAATACTTTGTCCAGCTAGAACAAGCTCTGCTCCTTTAGAACGAGCATATATTCCTATTTTTGTATTATCAACTTGAGGATGATGATATAGAAAATCTTTCGCTTCCTCCAGACATTCTATCGGAATTCGTTCTAAGTTTTGGGGTAATCCCTCTAAACCAAAATAAGCTATCGCAAGACAAATATAGCCTCTAGAAGATAAAAGTTGGGCAATGTTCTGAGCTTTTTCAATTCTTCCCTCACTACCGCTAACAATAATCACGGCTGGCGCCTTTCTTAACTTTTCATCATAAAATAATCGACCTTGAAAATGCTTATCATAAATATCTTGATACCTTATTCCCGGATTCATATAACGCCTTACAAAACTTTGCTCCGCGACCACATCTTTCCCCAGCCTGATTTTAATTTCAACACTAAAACAATCTCGCAATGGAATTCTATCCAGAGAACTGGGTAATCTCCTTTTCCTATTCTTCAACGGTTTCGCATTAAAGAACAAGCCCATTTCTGAAACCCCTTTATAAGATCCTGAAATAGCTGCTGTTTGAGAGGTGTCAATCATACCGCCCTGATCAGATAAAAAAATTGCGGTTGATTTCCACACGACATCATGATCTAAAAGTAAGGGAGCATTTATACAGTAATAATCAGACAGGTACATTTCTACACAATACCTTGTCCTTGGTTCTAAACCATTGATAGTAATATAAAAAGATTCATCTGCTAGGTCAGTTTGTGAAATCAGTTCAATGTTTACACTCATATCTTCTCCTTTTGTTAATATACTTAACAACTAAATTTAAAATTTACCGTGACTTTCACCACGGTAATCCTCCCCATACATTTTCAATATCATCCATCAATTTCACAACTGTTTGAAGCTCCTCCTCGCTATAGTTGTTTAAAACTGAAAAGACCGATTCTTCAATATATGCTTGTTGCTCCTTATGGATTTTAAAAACTTCGATGCCTTTTTCAGATAATCTCAAATATTTATTTTTCCCATTATTCGGAGCAAAATCAAAAACAACTAAATCTTTTTGAATTAATCTCCTAACACTTTGAGTTATTGCACTTCTCGAAACTTTTAATAATTCAGATAATTTCACTAGATTTAAGGGCTGATTTTTCCCAATCACAACAATCAAATGTACCTCATTCAACGTAATGGATTTGTCAATACTAATTTTATGTTGATTTTTTTTTAGCTGTTCAAATGCTAAAATAAATCTATTGAAACGATTATTAAATGTAATAAATTCTTTTTTATCCATAATCTCTCTTTTCTTTGTTAATTATATTAACAAAATAGAAACTTCTTGTCAAATAAAAATCCTCCAGATTCTACTCTGAAGGATTCCTAGCTTATTTCACAACGATATTAACGAGTTTGGTTGGCTTTAATAGTCCAGTGGACTATTAAAGGTGGCAGATAGGGCTAATAAACTCGTTATTTAACGACGATATTAACGAGTTTATTAGGGACACTAATCACTTTCACGATTTCCTTGCCGTCAATTTCTGCTTTAACTTTTTCGTCAGCGAGAGCAATTTCTTGCAATTCTTCACGTGATAGGTCTTTAGCGACCATCAATTTGGCACGGACTTTTCCTTTGATTTGGATGACGATTTCAATTTCGTCTTCAACCAATTTGCTTTCGTCCCAAATTGGCCAAGCTACATAAGAGATGGACTCACCTGTTGCAGCAACAGTTTGCCAGAGTTCTTCTGCCAAGTGAGGTGCAAATGGGGCAATCAATTGGATAAAGCCTTTGGCGTAGTCCATATAGAGTTTGTCTTCCTTATTAGCAGCGTTGACAAAGACCATAAGTTGGGCAATAGCTGTGTTGAATTTCATGGATTCGATTTGCTCAGTAACAGATTTAACTGTTTCATTGTAGACCTTGTCAAGAGCGCCATTATTTTCCGCAGCGATTTCTTTACTTGTAATCAAACGGTAAACACGGTCAAGGAATTTACGGCTTCCTTCCAGACCTTCTTCTGACCAAGCGATGGAAGCGTCAAGTGGCCCCATGAACATTTCATAAACACGAAGGGTATCAGCACCATATTGTTCCACCACATCGTCTGGGTTGACAACGTTCTTGAGCGATTTAGACATCTTGGCTGGTGCTTGCTCCAACTCTTCTCCTGTTTCCACATGGAAGAAAGAACCGTCACGTTTTTCAACCTTATCAGTCGCTACAAGAGCTCCACGGTGGTCACGGTAGCTTGTTCCCAAAATCATTCCTTGGTTAAAGAGTTTTTGGAATGGCTCCTTAGTCGGAACAACACCGAGGTCATAGAGAAATTTATGCCAGAAACGAGCGTAAAGCAAGTGAAGTACAGCGTGCTCCGCACCACCCACGTAGATATCCACTGGCAACCATTGTTTGAGGAGATCCTCGTCGGCCAATTTTTCTGTGTTGTGTGGGTCGATATAGCGGAGATAGTACCAACTTGAACCTGCCCATTGTGGCATAGTGTTTGTTTCACGACGACCTTTGACACCATCTTCACGCGTCACTTCAAGCCAGTCGGTCAAGTTAGCCAATGGGCTTTCCCCAGTACCTGAAGGACGGATATCCTTGGTGACTGGCAAGACAAGTGGGAGTTCACTTTCAGGAACAGCTGTTGAAGTCCCATCTTCCCAATGAATGATTGGGATTGGCTCACCCCAGTAACGTTGACGGCTAAAGAGCCAGTCGCGGAGACGGTAGGTAACCTTCTCTTGTCCACAACCCTTCTCTTCCAACCAAGCCACAATTTTAGCAATAGCGTCTTCTTTGTTAAGGCCATCTAGGAAGTCTGAATTGACATGAAGACCATCTTCAGTATAGGCAGCTTCTTCAACGTTTCCACCTTCTAGCACTTCTACGATTGGTAGGCCAAATTGTTTGGCAAATTCCCAGTCACGTTGGTCATGGGCAGGAACAGCCATTACCGCACCTGTACCATAGCTAGCAAGAACATAGTCCGCAATCCAGATTGGAATTTCCTTGCCATTGACAGGGTTAATGGCATAAGCACCAGTCCATACACCAGTTTTTTCTTTGGCTAGGTCGGTACGAGCCAAGTCAGACTTGAGACTAGCTTGGTGTTTGTAGTCTGCAACTGCGTCAGCTTGCTCTGGACTTGTGATAGCGTCAACCAAGTCATGCTCAGGAGCCAAGACAGTGAAAGTCGCACCGAAAAGAGTGTCCGGACGAGTCGTAAAGACTGTGAATTCCTTGTCTGTTCCCTTAACTTTAAAGGTTACATTGGCACCAGTTGATTTACCAATCCAGTTGCGTTGCATATCCTTGATAGATTCTGGCCAATCCAACTCATCCAAGTCATTAAGCAATCGCTCTGCATAGGCCGTGATTTTAAGCATCCATTGACGCATCGGTTTGCGGACAACTGGATAGCCTCCACGCTCAGAGGTCCCGTCAGGAAGGACTTCTTCATTAGCGATGGCTGTTCCCAACTCTTCAACCCAGTTTACAGGGACTTCAGCTTCATAGGCTAAGCCTTTTTCGTAAAGCTTAGTGAAGATCCACTGAGTCCACTTGTAGTAGTTTGGATCTGTTGTATTAACTTCACGATCCCAGTCGTAAGAGAATCCAAGCGCATTGATTTGTCGTTTGAAGTTGGCAATATTTTCCGCTGTAAATTCTGCTGGGTCATTCCCCGTATCCATAGCGTACTGCTCAGCTGGCAAACCAAAGGCATCCCATCCCATTGGGTGAAGGACATTGTAGCCTTGCGCACGTTTGTAACGGCTGAGGATATCGGTTGCAGTGTAGCCTTCTGGGTGTCCTACGTGCAGACCCGCTCCAGACGGATATGGGAACATATCGAGAGCATAAAACTTCGGTTTTGATGCATCTGTTCCTGTCTTAAATGTATGATGTTCTGCCCAGTAGCCCTGCCACTTAGGCTCAATTTCTTTATGATTGTAAAAACTCATGGTCTCTCTCCAATTTTGTGATGTTACTATTATACCATTTTTGGGGGAATTTGGTCTCGTTCTATTCTACACTTTTCTATTTTACCTTGCTCTAGAATTTTTAAACTGCTATACTTATAACAGAAACCCCTTCCAAAGGAGGTAACGGATGTCTCATTCCTTTAAAAGATCTCTTCAAAAAGAAATTCTACATAGAAGCTCCATAGCAGCTTTTATATCTTCTCTTTTATTACTAATTTTTCTTTTTGGGTTTTCCTATTTTTTACAAAAACAACAACTAGCTAAAGATACTCAACAAATTGCTCAACATGTTCATGACATGAAACAAGCGAATTATGAATTGTTGGAAACTATGAATAAAAAGATGGTTCCAGAATTTATAGAAGGTAAACACACTGACAGAGAATTGTTTAGTCTATTTTATGAAACAAAAGCTCAACTAAAACTCAGTTCTGATTTTGTCATTCTCGATGATACTGGCGAACTTTTATTTAGCACTAATCGCAATCATAAAGAAACTCTTTTAGCTCCCTATTATTTAAAATTATTAATTCAAAATCCTACCCAAGGATCCATTTCAGAAAAAGTTGCTCTATCTATGGATAAGCAGCATTATGCTGTCTTTATTATGCCCATAATTCAAAATCAACGAGCAATAGCTTACAGTATTTCTTTTGTTAATGAGAATGACTTCGTATCAAGTATCCCTTTAATTAATTCAAAATACGTCATCACAGATACCTTTGGTAATATATACTCTAGTAATACTAATCAATTTACACAATCAACTTTGGAAAAATTTGATGAGAAATCGCTCCGTTCAAAAACACATTGGTTCATTGAAAATCCACTACTGATCGAAAGACATAAAGTTGATTCAATTTTTTCAATTTACACTTTCCAATCATTCTTTCCTATTCCTAGTTTACTTAGCCTTGCTTCCATACTAACAATTTGTATCTTTCTATTATATTTTTGGCAGGCTAGGAGAATCGCCCATAAAATCGCAACTCATAATGCTGGTCCTATTGAAAGTTTAGTCTTTCAATTACATGCAATTCCTAAGAAAAAAGAAAAGAAGCTCAGGCTCCATACGGGGGATGAATTTGAACTGATAGCTGAGAAAATTAACAATATGCTACAGGAGTTAGATGAGCTTCATCAAAAGATGTTGACCATTGAAAAGGAAAAATGGGTTTTTGAAAGAAAAATGCTAGAAGCTCAGTTTAATCCTCACTTCCTATACAATACCTTGGAAACCATTAAAATCACGAGTATGATTGATGCTAGTATTACTCAAGACCTTATTCAAAATCTCACACGCATCCTGCGATATAGTGTAACTGAATTAGAGAAAGAAACGACTCTTGGGAAGGACTTAGAAATTATCGAAGCTTATCTAAAAATTCACCAAATTCGCTTTGAACAATTTTCTTACCAAATTAACTGTTCTCAAAAACTATATTCCCAAGCCATTCCAAAACTTTTCCTATTACCCCTTGTAGAAAATGCTCTAAAATATGGAAGGCAGTATCGCATAGATCTTGCCATCTCTATCAAAATCACTCAAGATCAGGAAGAACTAACCTTTATCGTTAGGGATAATGCCGGTGGTTTGACTAAACAAGAACGCCTACATATCCTAGAATCCCTGAATAGCCCACATACGCAACACGGTATTGTCAATAGTTACAAACGATTGAGTAACTTTTTTGATAATGTTGAATTGGATTTAGGAGTGAACCCTAGAGGTGAAACCTGGGTAAAATTTGTCACGAAAGGAAGAGCATATGTTTAAACTAATCATTGTCGAAGACGAACACCTAATTCAAAAATGGCTTGAGATTGCTGTAGACTACTCTACCTTAGGTATTCAAGTCGTAGGAACCGCTAGTCATGGACAAGAAGGAATGGAACTGATTCAAAAACTAAAACCACATATTGTGCTGACAGATATCACCATGCCAATTATGGATGCTTTCATGATGTTTGAAGCCACACAGTCTATTTCCTATGAAAAAGTAATTCTATCTGGCTATGATGATTTCCAAAATGCAAAAAAAGCTATGCAATTTGGAGCTGTAGACTTCCTATCAAAACCCATAAACGTCATTGAATTAACAGAGTGTCTAGAAAAAATAACACTACGTCTTCAGATGAATCAACATCAAAACAATCCATTTTTGCAAGATTATCAGACCTTTGTCACCTCCCTTCAAAAAATCAATCCTCAAAACCAATTGATTCAACAAATTCTCGTATTTGTACACCAGCACTATTCCGAACACTTTACCATTTCTACCATTGCAGAAAATTTAGGCTATAGCGAAAGTTATCTATATAAAATTATCAAAGAAGATTTTCCAATTACCTTGAATGAGTATATTCTACAGTATAGATTAAAACAAGCGGTTGAAAAAATAATCCAACATCCTGACTATCCACTTAGCCAAATTGCTGAACAAGTGGGATTCTCAGACTATAAATATTTTGGGAAAGTTTTTAAGAAATACTTTCATATTCCCCCAAAAGAATTAAAAACCATTGGAAGAATAGTATAGAAACTATTCTTCTTTTTTGTAGAGAATTTTCCACTATTAGGATAGAATTTTGGGTTTTAAAAACGCTTACATTCTTTTACAATAGATATAACAAAAACTTTGGAGGTATCCATCATGAAAAAGAAATGGATGTATTTTGCTGCTTGTGGACTTGCTATTCTAGGGCTGACTGCCTGCTCTTCTGACGACACTTCAGGAGATAAGGCAACCGAAAACGGTGAAAGTGACACTCTTGTAGTCTATTCACCAAACTCAGAAGGTTTAATTGGTGCAACAATTCCTGCTTTTGAAGAAAAATATGGTATTAAAGTTGAACTCATTCAAGCAGGAACTGGTGAGCTCTTTAAAAAGCTAGAGTCTGAAAAAGAAGCACCTGTAGCAGATGTCATCTTTGGTGGTTCCTATACTCAATATGCCACTCACGGAGAACTCTTTGAAAACTACGTTTCTCCAGAAAACGAAAATGTAATCAAAGAATATCAAAATACAACTGGTTACTCAACTCCTTACACATTAGATGGTAGTGTATTGATTGTAAATCCAGACTTGACTAAGGGTATGAATATCGAAGGATATAGCGATCTTATCAAACCAGAGCTCAAAGGAAAAATTGCAACAGCTGACCCTGCTAACTCTTCTAGTGCTTTTGCTCAACTAACAAACATGTTACAAGCTGAGGGGGGCTATGCAGATGACAAGGCTTGGACTTATGTAAAAGATCTCTTCACATTAATTAATGGTAAAATCGGTTCAAGTTCATCTGGTGTTTATAAAGCAGTGGCAGATGGAGAAATGGCTGTTGGTCTTTCATATGAAGATCCTGCAGTTAAACTTCTAAACGACGGCGCTAACATTAAAGTTGTTTATCCAAAAGAAGGAACTGTTTTCTTACCAGCGAGTGCTGCTATTATAAAAAACGCAAAAAATAAAGAAAATGCTAAGAAATTTATCGATTTCATCATTTCTCAAGACGTACAAGATACTCTAGGTACTACAACTACTAACCGTCCTGTTCGTAAAAATGCTAAAACTAGCGAAAATATGAAACCCATCGAACAAATCAAAGTACTAACTGAAGACTATGACTATGTCATCAAAAACAAATCAGAAATTGTTAAGAAATACAACGAAATCTTTACAGATATCCAATCTAAACAGTAATAGGGGTTGACTATGAGCGAGATTAAAATTATTAATGCTAAGAAAATTTACAATGATGTGCCCGTTATCGAAAATTTAAATGTTACAATTCCTAAGGGGAGCCTTTTCACTCTCCTTGGGCCTTCAGGATGTGGGAAAACAACTTTGCTTCGTATGATTGCTGGGTTCAACAGCATCGAAGGAGGAGAATTCTACTTCGATGATACCAAAATTAATAACATGGAACCTAGCAAGCGTAACATCGGAATGGTATTCCAAAACTATGCGATTTTCCCACATTTGACAGTGCGTGATAACGTAGCGTTTGGACTCAAGCAGAAAAAAGTTCCAAAAGAGGAGCTCATAAAACAAACTAACAAATACCTTGAGTTGATGCAGATTGCTCAGTACGCTGATCGTAGACCAGATAAACTTAGTGGTGGCCAACAACAACGGGTTGCCTTAGCACGCGCTTTAGCTGTTAATCCTAGCGTTCTCCTTATGGATGAACCTCTAAGTAACCTAGATGCCAAACTTCGCTTAGATATGCGTCAAGCTATTCGAGAAATCCAACACGAAGTTGGTATTACAACTGTCTACGTAACTCATGACCAAGAAGAAGCCATGGCCATTTCTGACCAAATTGCTGTTATGAAAGACGGTGTTATTCAACAAATTGGTCGTCCCAAAGAGCTTTACCATAAACCAGCAAATGAATTTGTTGCAACATTTATTGGTAGAACAAATATAATCCCTGCTCGTCTAGAAAAACAAGCTGACGGAGCTTACATAGTCTTTGAAGACGGCTATTCTCTTCGTATGCCAACTCTTGATCAAGTTGACGAGCAAAACATCCGTGTTAGCATTCGTCCTGAAGAATTTATCCGTGATGAAAATGGTCCAATCAATGGAACAATCACTGACAGTGTTTACCTTGGGCTTAACACTGAATACTTCATTGAAACTGGATTTGCTCCAAAACTTCAAGTAAGTGAAGAATCAACATTCGAAGAAGATTTAGAAAAAGGAGATTGTGTTCGTTTGAGAATCAATACTCAAAAACTCAATGTCTTCTCTGAAGACGGTTCGCGAAATCTCATAAAAGGAGTCAGCCATGGAGCGTAAAAAACTAAACATATGGACTGGATCTTCCTTCTTCATTTTCCTTACCTACTTGGTTTTCTTGGTCTACCCAATTGTGACTGTACTAAAGCAAGCACTGGTAAATGAAGGTAGCTTCTCTTTAGAAAATTTTGTTACATTCTTTAGCAAATCTTATTATTCTGAGACACTCATTAATAGTTTTAAAGTTTCTGTAACTGCAACAATTACTTCTGTCGTTGTTGGTACCTTGCTAGCTTATCTATTTTCAATGTATGACTTCAAGGGGAAGAAATTTTTGCAAATCTTGATTATCATCGCATCCATGTCAGCTCCCTTTGTAGGTGCCTATTCTTGGATTCTACTTCTTGGTAGAAACGGAGTTATTACAAAATTTCTAACCAACACACTCCATTTGCCCGCTTTTGATATCTATGGCTTTAAAGGTATTGTACTTGTCTTTACACTCCAACTTTTCCCACTCGTTTTCCTTTACGTAGCTGGAACCATGAAGAGTATTGACAACTCCCTCTTGGAAGCTGCTGAAAGCATGGGATCTTTCGGATTTAAACGAATTGTAACAGTCGTTTTACCTCTTCTAGTCCCAACTTTACTGGCAGCAGCGCTCCTAGTGTTTATGAGAGCTTTCTCAGACTTCGGTACTCCGATGCTGATTGGTGAGGGATATCGTACTTTCCCAGTATTAATCTATACTCAGTTTATCAGTGAAGTTGGAGGCAACTCAGCTTTCGCATCTGCCTTAGCAATTATGGCCATTACAATCGCCCTTGCTATCTTCCTCATCCAAAAGTATATTTCAAATCGTTTCAGCTTCAGTATGAACTCACTTCATCCAATCGAGCCTAAGAAGACAACAAAAGGAAAGATGGCTGCTATTTATGTAACTGTTTATGGTATTATTTTATTCTCTGTCTTACCTCAAGTTTACTTGATTTATACATCCTTCCTTAAAACATCAGGTATGGTATTTGTTAATGGATACTCATTAAATAGCTATAAAACAGCTTTTAACCGTATGGGGTCTGCTATTTTCAATACCGTTCGCATCCCTCTACTTGCCTTGATTCTCGTTGTTTTATTTGCAACCTTCATCTCATACCTTGCTGTTCGTAAACGTAACCTATTTACGAATTTAATCGATAGTCTTAGTATGGTACCTTATATCGTACCAGGAACTGTTCTCGGTATTGCATTTATCTCTTCATTCAATACAGGAATCTTCGGAAGTGGCTTCCTTATGATTACAGGAACAGCCTTTATCCTAATCATGTCCTTATCTGTTAGAAGACTCCCATATACTATTCGATCTTCAGTAGCTAGCTTGCAACAGATTTCTCCGAGCATTGAAGAAGCTGCAGAAAGTTTAGGAAGTAGTCGTCTTAATACCTTTACTAAAATCACCACCCCAATGATGCTTTCAGGTATCATCTCAGGGGCAATCCTATCATGGGTAACGATGATTTCAGAACTTTCTACTTCAATTCTCTTATACAATGTTAAGACTAGAACAATGACTGTAGCTATCTACACTGAAGTACTTCGTGGAAATTATGGTGTGGCAGCTTCTTTGTCAACTATCCTCACTGTCTTAACAGTTACTTCATTATTACTATTTATGAAAATTTCTAAAAATAATAGCATTACCCTCTAGTTTTCCCCTATCAAAAACAGCCAAAAGGATATCCCTCGGCTGTTTTTTCTTATGTTGATAGGGTTACCAAATCTTAGTTATCGCAAGCAGTTCTATTTTGACTGAATAGAGGGCTCTTCCATCTTCTCACGTCCGAGTTCTCGATAGCTACGGTCGCCAACAACTTCGACTGTAAATTGACCGTTCTCATATTCAAGGATCGTTACACTACCATTATCCAGACCATGCGGATGCATGCCATTGATCAGATAAACAATGGTCCCAATGGTCATTCCATGGCTCACAACGAGGGCATTACCCCCACCTTGTTCTTCCATTTCTTTAGCAATCGCTTCAAAGCCTTCCTTGATTCGACCACTGAGTTTTTCCCAACTTTCAGCCCAGCCTGCTGTATCAACCTCTACCAAACCTTCTGCTAGTTCTGCATAGGACAACTGATGAACATGGTCTACATTGAAAATTCTCGGAATCAATCCCATAAAGAGGTCCCCATCATAGGCCCCATCAAAACTACCAAAGCACCACTCTCTGATGCGCTTGTCCATGCGGTAAGGGATTTTCCCCTGCAGGCCAGGTTCTTCTAGGATAATTCCCATGGTTTGAATAGTCCGACCTGAATCACTGGAATAAGCGCGGTCAAACTGCAAACCAGACTCTCTCAAACCAATTCCCAGTTCATGGATTCCCAACTCACCTTCTGCGGTTAGAGGTGTATCACTCCATCCTTGAGCACGTCCAATGGTGTTAAACATCGTTTTCCCATGACGGACCAAGTACAATCTTACTTTAGACATTTTCTATCCTCCATTTTCTTCTATTATATCATGGATCAAAGAAATATTCGGCTTTCAAAAGCAAAGCCAACATTTGTAAATTACCCAAAAGAAAAGCTACCCTCATGGTAGCTTCCCTAGGAGATTATTATGAAAAAGTGGCTCTATAATATCTGTAGTGGGTAAAAACCACTATGGAAATTATGGAGCTTTT